>CAMHRJ010000015.1 GCA_946187475.1 uncultured Clostridia bacterium
CCTATGTCAGCCGGGGCGGCTTTAAGCTGGAAAAAGCATTGCAGGTGTTTCCGGTGGATGTGACCGGACTGCACTGCATCGACTGCGGCGCCTCCACCGGCGGCTTCACCGATGTGCTGCTGCAAAACGGCGCAGAAAAGATTTACGCCGTGGATGTGGGCTACGGCCAGCTGGCCTGGAGCCTGCGAAACGACCCACGGGTTGTCTCCATGGAACGCACCAACGTCCGCTACCTGACGTCGGAGCAGATTCCGGAGTCTCTGGACCTCGCGGTCATGGACTTGTCCTTCATTTCTCTTCGTCTGGTTCTGCCGGCGGTTTATCCGCTGCTGAAGGAGGACGCGGCGGTGATCTGCCTCATCAAGCCTCAGTTTGAGGCCGGACGCGAGGAAGTGGGCAAAAAGGGCGTAGTTCGTGACCCGGCGGTACATCGTCAGGTGCTGGACCGGTTTTTGGAATATGTGCCGGAGATCGGCTTTACCGTGCTGGGCCTGGACTTTTCACCCATCCGCGGTCCGGAAGGAAACATTGAATACCTCGGCTATCTGCGTAAGGGTACTTACTCCTCGCAGAGCTTTGACCTTGATGCAATCGTGGAACAGTCCCACGAGAGTCTGAATCACAGGTGATATACATGGAAAACCATATCGTATTGGCTGCAAATCTCTTTCGAGACGCCCATTTTCAGCACGCGCGAGCCATTTATGAACTCCTGCGCGACGCTGGACACCAGGTCGTGCTGTCTCCGGTGTTTCTCCCCAGTTGGGAGGCGGAGCTGCTCTCCGGCATCTCCTGCATGCCGCTGGAGGATGCAGTACAGGGGGCAAAGCTGGTGGTCGTCCTGGGCGGCGATGGAACGATTCTCTATGCCGCCGACGTGGTGCGCGGCATGGAGCTTCCCATCATCGGCATCAATCTTGGCAGCAAGGGCTTTCTGGCCGGGCTGGAGGAGAACGAGACCGATCTGCTGCTCAAGGTAGCGGCGGGGGAGCGCACCATCAGCCGCCGCATGATGCTGGACGTGCAGCTGATTCGAGACGGAGAATCGGTGTTTGAGCAGTGTGTCCTCAATGACGTGGTCATCCACGGCGCGCAGGTGGACTGCATCGGCATCCTGGCCAAGTGTGACGGCGTCCCTGTGACGCATTTCTCTGGTGACGGTATCATCGTCGCGACGCCTACGGGTTCCACGGCCTATTCCATGTCCGCCGGCGGTCCGCTGGTAGAGCCGGACAATGAAAACATCATCCTGACGCCGATCTGCGCCCATACGATGGTGGGTCGCTCCTTCGTTCTGCTGCCCAACCGTACAGTCACCGTCGAACCGGAGCGCATCCACGATCGCCCGGCGGTTCTGGTGGCAGACGGCAGTCAGCCCGTCCCGCTCAAGAGCGGAGACTGTGTCCGGATTCGGAAATCCGAATGTGTTACGCTGCTGGCGGAAACCGGCGCCCAGAGCTTCTATGACCGTGCTTACGAAAAACTCACCGGAAAGTATTAATACATAAATGAGGAAATGGTATGAAAACCAATCGACAGAATCTGATTCTTTCTTTGATCGCGAAACAGGAGATCGAAACCCAAAACCAGCTGATGGAAGCGCTGCAGGACTGCGGCATCAAGACCACTCAGGCGACGCTGTCCCGGGACATCAAGGAGCTGCACCTCATCAAGACCCTGTCTCCCAGCGGCCGCTATCGCTACGCGCCTCCCGCCCAGCGGGAGCAGCCCCGCTATGATGACCGTCTGCGGAAGATCTTCCGGGAGTGCGTGACTTCGCATGCCGCTGCCCAGAACCTGGTGGTACTGAAAACCCTGCCTGGCCTGGCCTCCGGCGCCGCGTCCGCTCTGGACGGCATGGACTACGCCGGGCTCATCGGCACACTGGCCGGTGATGATACGGTGCTTCTGGTCATGCGGGACAATGCCGCAGCGGAGTTTCTCTGCGAAGAGATCGAGAAAATGCTTTGATCCTGTGGAGGTGAACCGGTATGCTCCGGGAACTGCACATTGAAAACATCGCCGTCATCGAGCGGGCAGACGTCACACTGGGAGAAGGACTGAATGTTCTGACCGGCGAGACCGGCGCGGGCAAATCCATTCTGGTGGACTCTCTCCACGCGGTGCTGGGCGCCAGAGCCTCCCGGGAGCTGGTACGCACCGGCGCGGAAAAAGCCGTCGTCTGTGCCACCTTCGATCCTGAGTGCGCCAAAGACTGGTGCGCGGAAAACGAGATCGACGTGGAGGACGAACTGATCCTGCGGCGGCAGATCACTTCCGACGGAAAAACCACCTGCCGGGTCTGCGGCGTGCCGGTGACTACGGCGCAGCTGCGGGAGCTGGGCAGTCTGCTGTTGGACATTCACGGCCAGAACGACGGCCAGCAGCTTCTCGACGAGCGCCAGCACCAGCGCTACCTGGACGCCTTCGGTGTTTCCACTGAGGTCATAGAGGCTTACCATGCCGCCTATCAGGAATACCTGGCCCTCCACCGTGAGCAGGAGACTCTGCGCAATCTGGAGAGCGAAAAGGAACTTTTGTCTGACAGCCTTCGTCATCAGATCGAAGAGCTGACCCAGGCGGACCTTCGCGCCGGGGAAGAGGATGAGCTCACCGCCAAGCGAGATATGCTCCGCAACTTTGAGAAGCTTTCGGAAGCGGTGGAGACGGCTTACGCCCTGCTGGAGGGCAACGACGACAGCGCCATTTCCTTCGCTGCCGACGCCGAGTCTGCTGCCATCCGTGCAGCAGGCTACGCTGCGGAACTGTCCTCGGTGCCCACTGCCATCCATGACGCGGTGTTTTCTCTTCAGGATGCGGCCGAGACGCTGCGGGATTTCCGGAACAGCATGGATTTTTCCGATGTGGAGTATGACCGCATTGAAAGCCGTCTTTCGACCCTTCGGAGACTGGAGCGGAAGTACCATACGGATGAGGACGGCCTCATTCAGAAGCTCTCTGACGCCCAGCAGCGGCTGGACCAGCTGGAATACGCCGATGACCGTCTGCGAAAGCTGGAGCACCTTTTGGAGGCCCAGGAGCTGACCGTCCGCAAGGCTGGTAAGGCACTGACGGACGCCAGGCATGAAGCCGCCGGAAAGCTGGAAAAGCAGGTGGTTGCCGAACTGCGTGAGCTGGCTATGCCGAACGTTCGCTTTCAGGTAGAGCTAGCACCTTTGGGCGGAAATTCTGGCTTTGGGAGCTCCGGCATGGATAACGTGCGTTTCCTGCTCTCGGCCAATGCGGGGGAAGCTCCGGGACGCATCAGCCGCATCGCCTCCGGCGGTGAGCTGTCGCGCATCATGCTGGCGCTGAAAAATGTATTTGCCCAGCGGGACCGCGTTCCGTCTATGGTCTTTGACGAGGTGGACACCGGCGTTTCCGGCGTCGCTGCCCAGCGGGTGGGGGAGAAGCTGGCAAAGCTCTCCGGCAAAAAGCAGGTCATCTGCATCACCCATCTGCCGCAGATCGCCGCCATGGCAGATCACCATTATCTGATTGAAAAAACCGTATCCGACGATAAAACACGCACCACCGTGCTCCCTCTGGACCGCGCCGGCTGTCGGCTTGAGATCGCACGGCTGCACGGCGGTGAGAACATTACGGAACTGACTTTGGCCAGCGCGGAGGAGCAGCTCTCTTCCGCCGAAAGCTTCAAACGATCGATTCGGGAGGTAGAATCATGAGTAACGTGAGAGAAAAAGCCGTTGCGAACCACAAAAGCGGACTGAACTGCGCCCAAAGTGTCCTGTGCGCTCTGGAAGAACAGACCAGACTGGATCCTGTGATTGCCAAGAATATCTCTGAGGGCTTTGGCGGCGGACTGCGCTGCGGCGAGGTCTGCGGCAGCGTCTCCGGCGCTGTGATGGCCCTGGGGCTCGCCGGAGAGCATCCCACCGCACCGCTGGCGAAGGGTTTCTGCGAGGCCTTCCAGGAGGAATTTGGCTGTATCCGCTGTCAGGAACTGCTGGCCAAATATGATGGCAAGGGCCACTGTGATGATTTCATCATGTACTGCGCCGAAAAAGCGCAGAAAATGCTGAAGGGCGAGGAATAAAAAACCTGCTCTGCAGTTTGCAGAGCAGGCATATACAAAATTTGATTCTTATTCCTCGGGCGTCGGCAGCTTGCAGACGTCGATCCATTCGATGGCCTTGGAATATTCGAAGAGCTCTTCGAGATTCAGCTCGATGGCGCTGGAGGGACTGCCTACAGCAGGGAAGACCGTGACGAAGCGCTTGAGAGAATCGTCCAGATAGACCGGAATGCCTTCCTTGCAGCCGAAGGGGCAGACGCCGCCCACCGGATGACCCACCAGCTCCAGCACCTCATCGGCGCTGAGCATCTTGGCCTTCATGTGGAATTTATCCTTAAATTTCCGGTTGTCGATGCGGGCGTCACCGGCAGCAAGAATCAGCATACAGCCATCGGCGGTTTTGAAGGACAGGGTCTTGGCGATCCGTGCGCCCTCGACGCCCAGCGCCTGGGCCGCCAGATCTACGGTTGCGCTGGAGACAGTGAATTCCTGCACCCGATCTTCCAGGCCCAGAGCGCGAAAATAAGCTCTTCCGGCTTCAATAGACATGTTATGATCTCCGTTTCTTTGGCTTTTTGCCAGTAATACCCTGTTATCTTAACCGAATCATGGGGAACCGTCAAGACAAAAAGCACACATTATTTGTGTGATTTACCCTCAATTTTTGAGAATTCTACAAACCTGGCTCAAGCAAGTTGCGTTTCTGCCGGGATTGGATTATAATATCTCGTTTGGATTTTAACTGGAGGCACATTATGATTAAGATCGCACCGTCCATTCTTTCTGCTGATTTCAATACCCTGGGCAAGGACATCGCTGAGGTTTGCTCTGGTGGAGGAGACTATCTCCACATCGATGTCATGGACGGGATCTTTGTGCCGAACATCTCCTTCGGCATTCCGGTGACTGCCTCCATCCGGAAGCAGACCGAGATGTTCTTCGATGTGCATCTGATGATCACGAAGCCCCACCGCTATGTGGAGCGTTTTTGTGACGCCGGCGCCGATCTGGTGAGTTTTCACGTTGAGGCGGACGAGCCCCAGGACATCTTCACTGCCATTGAGTCCATTCGCGCGAAGGGGAAGAAGGTGGGCATCGCATTGAAGCCGAAGACCCCGGCGGAAGTGCTGTTCCCATATTTGCCGCTCATCGATCTGGCCCTGGTCATGACCGTGGAGCCGGGCTTTGGCGGCCAGAAGTTCATGGCGGATATGCTTCCGAAGATCCGCACCCTCCGCGCTGAGATTTCACGTCTGGGCCTTGATTGTGAGATCGAGGTGGACGGCGGCATCGACCGCAACACATCCCCGCTGGTAAAAGAGGCGGGTGCAACTGTTCTCGTGGCCGGCAGCGCCGTGTTCCGGGAGTCTGACCGCGCAGCCGCCATGGAAGCCATTCGCAACGCATAAACTTACATTTGAAAGCAGGTAACTGATTATGTCCGGATTTCCCAGCACCCTTGAAAACCTCATCGATCGCTTTGCAGCACTTCCTGGTGTGGGACGTAAAAGCGCCCAGCGTCTGGCCTTCCATGTGCTGTCCCTGCCCGATGAGGAAGCGCTGGGTTTTGCAGATGCCATCACTGAGGCCAAGCGCAGCATCCACCGCTGTCCGGTCTGTCAGAATCTGACCGACGACGAGCAGTGCACCATCTGCACGTCTCCCAAACGCGACCAGAGCACCATCTGCGTCGTGACCCAGCCCCGTGACGTGCTGTCTTTTGAACGCAGCCGGGAATATAACGGGGTCTACCATGTCCTGCACGGCGTGCTTTCTCCCATGAACCATGTCGGACCGGACGACATTTGCATCAAGGAGCTGATCTCCCGCGTGGCAGCGGGCGGCGTCAGTGAGGTCATCATGGCCACCAACCCCGATACCGAGGGCGACACCACGGCCATGTATCTTTCTCGTCTGCTGAAACCCTTCGAGGTGAAGGTGACGCGTCTGGCCTACGGCATCCCCGTGGGCTCCAATCTCGAATTCACGGACGAAGCGACCCTGACCCGCGCCCTCTCCGGCAGAATCGAGATGTAATCACTTTGGATATGATTCGGGCATTTACCCGAATTCCGCCAGGCGCAAGGCCTGCGGATAACCGTTTATTTTTACGGAAATCGGTTTATGATGCATGTAGCGATTCGTTACTTAACCGGTTTCCAAATCACAAAAAGGAGTATTTATGGCATCTAAATTGAAAATCATTCCTCTGGGCGGTCTGGGTGAGATCGGAAAAAACCTGACCGTCTATGAGTACGGCAAAGATATCTTCCTGGTTGACTGCGGCATGGGCTTTCCCGATCAGGACCTCTATGGCGTGGACATGGTCATCCCGGATATCACCTATCTGCGTGCTAACCGGGACCGCATCCGCGGCATGGTCATCACCCACGGCCACGAGGATCACATCGGTGCAATCCCCTATGTGCTCAAGGAGATCGACATTCCGATCTACACCACCACGCTGACTGCGGCGCTGATTGAGCTGAAACTGGAGGAGCATGATCTGCTCTACAACACCCAGATCTTCACCAAAAAGCCGGGCGATCACTTCCATCTCGGCTGCTTTGAGATTGAGTTTATCCACGTGAACCACAGCATCGCGGATGCCGTGGCCCTGGCCATCAAGACCCCCATCGGCACCGTCATCCAGACCGGCGACTTCAAAATCGATCTGACGCCCATCCAGGGCGGTGTGATCGATCTCGCGCGGCTGGGCGAGCTGGGCAATGAAGGGGTTCTGGCGCTGCTTTCCGACTCCACCAACGTGGAGAAGCCCGGCTATTCCATGTCGGAAAGCCGCGTGGGCGACGGATTTGACGCATTGTTTAAGAACTGCGACAAGCGCATCATCGTCACCACTTTCGCCTCCAACGTCCACCGCATGCAGCAGATCATCAATGTGGCAGCCAAGTACGGCCGCAAGGTCGGCATCACCGGACGCAGCATGGAAAACGTCATGCGCGTGGCCACAGAGCTGGGCTATGTGGACCTGCCGGACGGCATTATGGTGGACATGACCCGCATTAACAGCCTCCCGCCTCATAAGGCGGTCATCATCTGCACCGGCAGTCAGGGCGAGACCATGTCCGCTCTGCATCGCATCGCGTTCTCTGAGCACAAGCAGGTCTCCGTCAGCGCCGGTGACCGCGTGATTATCTCCGCTTCTGCCATTCCCGGCAACGAGAACATGATCAGCAAGGTCATCGACAGTCTGTTCCAGCGTGGCGCTGAGGTCATCTATGACCGCAATACACCGCTGCATGTCTCTGGCCACGCCTGCCAGGAAGAGCTGAAGATGATGCTGGCACTTACGAAGCCCAAGTACTTCATGCCGGTCCACGGTGAGTACCGCATGCTCTGCAAGCACGCGGAGCTGGGCAAGCTCATGGGCGTGGAGCCGAAGAATGTCATCATTGCCGAAAACGGCAGTGTGGTGGAGTTCGGCAAACGCGGCATGAAGCGGGGAGACCCGGTGCCCGCCGGCGCGGTCTATATTGACGGCAAGGGTGTGGGCGACGTGGGCAGCGCGGTGCTGCGTGACCGCCGCCACCTGGCGGAGGACGGCATCGTCATGGCGATTGTGACGCTCTCTGCCGACACCGGCGATGTCATTGCCGAGCCCGAGATCATCACCCGCGGATTTGTTTATGTCAAGGAATCGGAAGAGCTCATGACGGAGCTGCGCCGTGTGGTCAACGAGAGCTTGGACAGCTGCGAGCACCACCGCATCCGTGAGTGGTCCGCCATCAAGGCGCGCATCAAGTCCAACCTCTCCGGCTATCTCTACAAAACCACCCGCCGCAGTCCCATGATCCTGCCGGTCATCATCGAGGTGTAACCATGAACATTCAGATCTGGGGCCGCTCCAAGTGTTTTGACGTGAAAAAGGCGGAGCGCTATTTCAAAGAGCGACGCATCAAGTATCAATACACGGATCTCCTGCGCTACGGCATCAGCAAGCGTGAGCTGCAGAGCGTAAAAAACGCAGTAGGGTTGGAAAACCTGTTTGATACCAAAGCTGAGGACTACGCGCTGCTGCAGTATCTGGCCTTTGACGAGGACAAGCTGGAAAAGCTGCTGGAGCAACCGGAACTGATTCGAACGCCCATTGTCCGCAACGGCAAGCAGGCTACGGTCGGCTATTGTCCGGATATCTGGAAAACCTGGGAATAAACAAACTGTCACATCCACAGCGGAAAGGTGGAACTCTCCATGCACGATCAAGCAAAACGAAGCCCTGCCCCTGCAACGCGCGTTCTGCGCATCATCGGTCTGGTTTTGCTTTCAATTCTGGTTTTATTCTGCGTCCTGCTTTTTGCAACAGAACGCTGGCTGTTTCAAACTTGGGCGATGCTCGATCTGGACGAGATCATCTATCACATTGTCTCATCGGTGCAAGGCACAAACCCCGAAATGGTTGGCGCTTACATTCGCCAGTACGGCGTTTACGTGCTTCTCTGCATTGTCCTGTTCTGGTTGACTGTCTGGCTCACCCGCGAAAAACGCGGTGCCAGACGCACGGTCATCATCTGCTGGGTCGCGCTGAGTCTTGGATTGATGAACACAGCTTTGATCGACGCCGGAAGTCGGGTGGACCTTTCAGATTATCTGCTGGAGCTCCGATACGGCAGAGAGGATACCGGCGACTTCTACTATGACAACTATGTGGACCCCAGCCAGGCGGAGCTTGTTTTCCCGGAGAAAAAGCGCAATCTCATCTACATCTTCCTCGAATCCGTGGAAATGACCTACGCCGATGAAAAAAGCGGCGGCGCCTTCGAGAAAAACGTCATTCCGGAGCTGACCAAGCTTGGTCAGAAGTATGAGGATTTCTCCGGCGAGAGCAAGCTTTTGAACGGTGCAGTACCCGTTCGCGGCACTACCTGGACCATGGGCGCGATGTTCGGCCAGACCAGCGGTCTGCCGCTGAAGCTGCCCATCTCCGGCAATGGCATGGAGTACCAGGTGGATAACAACTTTTTCCCCTACCTGACCTCCCTGGGTGATATTCTCGAAGACGAGGGCTATCATCAGGTGCTGATGCTCGGCTCAAACGCGGAGTTTGCCGGACGGGAATCTTATTTTTCCATGCATGGGGACTATGAGATTCAGGATATCATATTTGCCAGGAATCAGGGCCTGATCCCCAAGGACTATTACGTTTTCTGGGGCTATGAGGATCAGAAGCTCTTTAAATTTGCCAAGGATGAGCTGAATACATTGGCCGCAGAGGATGAACCCTTCAACCTGACGCTCCTGACGGTGGATACCCACTTTGAAGACGGCTATGTCTGCGATCTCTGCAAAGAAGAGTTCGACGATCAGTATGCCAACGTCATGGCCTGCTCCAGCCGACAGGTTGTCTCATTCATCGAGTGGGTGCAGAAGCAGGACTTTTATGATGATACCACCATCGTGATCTGCGGCGATCATCTGACCATGGACAAGGATTTCTGCAAGGACATCTCCAAGGATTATCAGCGCCGCACCTTCACAGCATTCATCAACAGCGCAGTGGAACCCATGAACAAGAGCCGCACCCGCAGCTACACGACTCTGGATATGTTCCCGACGACGCTGGCATCTCTGGGCGTTTCCATCAAAGACAACCGCCTGGGCCTTGGCACGAACCTGTTTTCCGTGAAGGACACGCTGCTGGAGAAATACAGCTATACCGAGCTTGACAAGCACCTGCACGAGAGTTCGTCCTTCATGAACCAGTTCATGAACGTGCAGATCGACGAAGAGATCATGCAGAAAATGGCGGATAAGACTGCACTCAGTTATCGTGTGGAAAACAACGGTAAACTGACCTTTGTTCTCGACCAGCCGAACGCGCTCAATTCCGACAGCATTCAAAAGGCGGAGCTGGAGCTCACCAACGCAGAAGGGGAGACCAGCACCATCGCCATGACGATCTATCAGCCGAAAAACGACCCCAACGTGTTCTCCTGCTACGCCAAGACCAATCTGACCGAAGAAGACATCCAGGGTATGACGGCGGAAGCGTTCTTCACCGTGGAGGGCTTTGAGCATTATTCCGTCGCGACCGCGTCCTATTAAGGAGGAATCCGCATGAGTCTTGACCGTTTTTTGAAGGCACAGGCCGCAAGCTATGACACCGCCCTGCGGGAAATCCGCGGTGGGAGAAAGTACAGCCACTGGATGTGGTACATCTTTCCGCAGATTCAGGGACTGGGCTTCAGCTCCACGGCCCAATATTACGCGATCTCTGATCTGCAGGAGGCAAAGGACTATCTGGCTGAGCCCACGCTCCGCGCCAGACTGCTGGAAATCTCCGGTGCGCTGCTGGAACTGGATACCAGCGATGCGTCCGCCGTGTTCGGCTGGCCGGACGATATGAAGCTGCGCTCTTCCATGACACTCTTTGCCGAGGCAGAACCGGAGTGCACAGTGTTTTCGGATGTCATTCAAAAGTATTTCTCCGGAATCAAGGATGATAAAACTCTGAAAATCCTTTACGGCTGAAAAAAGTACTTGAAATCCTGCGAAATATGTGATATAGTACTCACGTTATGTAAAATTGTACCCGTTTGGGAAAGGATGAAATAGAATCATGTCTGCTTTTGAAATCGTTTTAACCGTTCTCCAGCTGCTCTCCGGTCTGGCTGTGACGGCCATCGTGCTGATGCAGTCCGGCAAGAGCTCCGGCCTCTCCGGCGTCATCGCCGGCGGTGCTGAGACCTTCATGTCCAAGGGCAAAGCCAAGACGCTGGATGCCAAGCTCGCCAAGGCGACCAAGTGGTTCGGCCTCGCTTTCGTGGTGCTGACCCTGGTGCTGACGGTGATCATGCACTGATCTGCGATTTCTCACGCGGCTAAGCGAACTGCTTAGCCGCGTTTTGCTGTATTTGCCAACTGACTGCAATTGTGGTACAATATAGCCAATTCATCATGGAGTGAAAAGCATGCGCATTTTAGGAATCGACCCCGGCATTGCCATTGTGGGTTTTGCCGTTTTGGACGTGGACCGCAGCCAGCAGAAGCTGGTGGGCTGTGGCGTCATCACCACGCCTGCCAAGACGCAGCTTTCCAGCCGACTGGACCAGATTTATCGGGATTTGCAGGAGCTGATCACGCAGTTCTGCCCGGACGTGATGGCCATTGAGGAGCTGTTCTTCAACACCAATGTTACCACTGGCATCGCCGTGGCCCATGGCCGGGGTATCGTGCTTTTGGCCGGACACCAGGCGGGGCTTCCGATCTATGAATATACGCCCATGCAGGTCAAGCAGGCCGTCGTCGGCTATGGAAAGGCCGAGAAGAAGCAGGTCATGGACATGGTCAAGCGGCTGCTGCATCTGAATGCGGTGCCGAAGCCCGATGACGCCGCCGACGCGGTTGCCATTGCGCTGTGCCATGCCCGCAGCTCCACATCCCTGATCCAGAAAGAAATGAGGTTTGATCCATGCTCTACCACGTAGAAGGCACCGTTACCGATATTGATGTAAATCTGGTGGTCATCGATTGCCACGGTATTGGCTTTGCGCTGAACGCCAGCCAGAACACCATCGCATCCGTAACGAAAGGCAGCAGCGCGAAGCTCTATATCTGCGAGTCTGTCCGGGAGGACGCCTATGAACTCTTCGGTTTTGCTTCCCGAGAAGAGAAGCGCTGCTTCGAGATGCTGATTTCCATCTCCGGTGTTGGCCCCAAGGCCGCCATTGCGATTTTGTCCACCTGCACGCCCAGTTCTCTCGCCATGGCGGTGCTGAACGACGATGTCAAATCTCTCACCCGCGCGCCGGGCATCGGTAAAAAGATCGCCCAGCGTATCGTTCTGGAGCTGAAGGACAAGCTGGTCAAGGAGCAGGCCGGCATGGATTTCGGTATGCCCGCAGCCGCCGAGGTTCCCATCGTGGAAGAAAACTCCGCCCGGTCCGACGCCATCTCCGCCCTCATGGTGCTGGGATATAACATGCCGGACATCAACCGCGCTTTGCAGAAATTCAGCACTGAGGGTCTCAGCGCTGAGCAGATTATCAAAAATGCGCTGCGCGCCATGATGCAGTGAGAGGAGGAAGCCTATGAGTATCAGCTTTTCCGAAGAGGCTCAGCAGCCTGTCGTAACCTCCGCTTCGATTCTCCCGGAGGACGGCGGCGAGGGTTCCCTTCGTCCCAGATACCTGCGGGAATACATTGGTCAGGAGAAGGCTAAGGACAACCTCCAGGTGTTCATTGATGCGGCGCGGATGCGCTCGGAGCCCCTGGACCATGTTCTGCTTTATGGCCCTCCCGGTCTGGGCAAGACCACCATGGCTTCGGTCATTGCCAATGAGATGGGCGTCAACATGCGCATCACCTCCGGCCCTACCATCGAGAAGGCCGGCGATCTGGCGGCGCTGCTGACCAACCTGCAGGAGAATGACATCCTCTTCGTGGACGAGATTCACCGCTTGAACCGCGCTGTGGAGGAGATCCTCTATCCTGCCATGGAGGACTACGCCATAGATATCATCATCGGCAAGGGGCCCTCGGCCAACTCTGTCCGCCTGGATTTGCCACATTTTACGCTGATCGGCGCCACCACTCGTGCCGGCCAGCTCAGCGCACCCCTGCGTGACCGATTCGGCGTGAATCTTCGCCTGGAGCTCTATACGCCCGAGGAGCTGACGCGCATCGTCACCCGCAGCGCGGACATCCTGAACATTGAGATCGATCCCTCCGGCGCTGCTGAGATCGCATCCCGTTCCCGCGGAACGCCTCGAATCGCCAACCGAATGCTCAAGCGTGTCCGGGACTATGCTCAGGTACGCGCCGACGGTATCATCACCAAGGAAATCGCCAACGAAGCGCTGCTGCGCCTGGAGGTAGACCAGATCGGTCTGGATGCCACGGACCGAAAGATGCTCCGCAGCATCATCGAGTTCTACAACGGCGGCCCTGTGGGCCTGGAAGCACTGGCAGCAACCATCGGGGAAGAGGCAGTCACATTGGAGGACGTCTATGAACCGTACCTGCTGCAGCAGGGCTTTTTGACCCGTACTCCGCGTGGACGCTGCGTCACGCGCAGAGCCTATGAGCATCTTGGCCTGGAGTATCTCGGCCAACAACAAATGGAACTCTAATCTGAAACAGAAGTATAAAATTTTGCTTGACTTTTTTGAACTTTTTGATACAATATATTGCGTATAAGTTTTTGGATTTGTGAAGCTATGACAGATTTCAACAATCTTTCCGATCAAGATCTGGTGTATCAGGTCAAATCCGGCGACCGCGCTGCGGAGGACACGCTTCTCTCGCGCTACAGTCGCCTGGTCCGCGCCTGTGCCAGACCGCTGTTCCTCGCAGGAGGTGACAGTGAAGACCTGATCCAGGAGGGAATGATGGGGCTTCTGTCGGCGGTTCGCGAATTTGATGACGCCTCAGGCGTCCCGTTCAAAGCTTATGCGGAGCTGTGTATTCGCAATCGGATGTACAGCGCAGTCAAGTCAGCAGCACGTCTGAAGCATCTGCCGCTCAACAGCGGCATACCCCTGGATGAGATCCTCTCCGATGAATCCAAGCCGCAGTCAGTCGGTTTTCCCGAGTCGGGACGGCGAATCACGGAAGAGCAGGTTCTGGCCAAGGAAGGCGAACAGGAGCTGCATGCCGCGATCACCAGGTATCTTTCAGCCTTTGAACAGCAGGTGATGGACCTTTATCTGTCCGGTTTGAGCTATGCCGAGATGGCACAGCAGACCGGAAAGAGCGAAAAATCCATCGACAATGCGGTTCAGCGCATCCGCCGCAAGCTGGCGCGGCTTCCCAATCTCAGCGATTTCAGCGAAAGCTGAACGCAAATATTACGCCGAAAGGCAAGTTTTTCAAAAGAGAGGATTCAAAATGTTCGAAGACAAGACTCTGAAATGCAAAGAATGTGGCGCCGAGTTCGTGTTCACCGCCGGTGAGCAGGAGTTCTATGCCGAGCGCGGCTTCCAGAATGAGCCCCAGCGCTGCAAGCCCTGCCGTGACGCCCGCAAGAATGCGGCCCGTGGTCCCCGTGAGTTCTTCACCGCCACCTGCGCTGCCTGCGGCGGCGAGGCCAAGGTTCCCTTTGAGCCCAAGACCGATCGTCCGGTTTACTGCAGCGAGTGCTTTGCCAAGATGAGAGGCCAGGCCTAATCTGATTACCAGATGAAAAACCGAAAATGATAGGAACGTTCTGTTCCTATCATTTTCAATCCAATTTGTTCCCACGGAAGGGAGGGTAAACCCATGTTGGAGATCACCAGAGATACCATGCTGTCTGAGATTCTGGAGTATGCGCCGGAATCCATGCCCGTGTTCCAGAACATCGGGATGCATTGTCTGGGCTGCGCGCTTGCCAGCGAGGAGACCCTGGAGCAGGCTTGCCTGGCTCACGGCGTCGATCCGGACGCCTTCATTGAAGAGCTGAGCAGCTACCTCGAGAGCCTTTAATCAACCCAACACCCAAAAAAGCCGGCTCGTCCGGCTTTTTTTCATGGAAGCTTATGATCGAATTATCCAAACGATTGAATATGGTAGCCACTCTGGTGCCGCCGTCTGTGGTTGCAGCAGATGTGGGTACGGACCACGGCTATCTCGCCGTATGGCTTCTGCAGAGCGGCAGGGTGCAGCGCGTTCTGGCCACCGATATCCACACCGGGCCGCTCCAGCGCTGCCGCCAGACGGCGCAGGAATATGATCTGCAGCAGCAGATCGAAACCCACCTCTGCGACGGGTTACAGTTTGCAGGCGCTGAACAGGCGGAGACCGTTGTCATCGCCGGTATGGGCGGCGAGACGATGATTTCCATTCTTTCAGCCGCTCCTTGGACCAAACAGGGGAGGACTATAGTGCTCCAGCCCCAGAGCAAACGCCCGGAGCTGGAACAATGGCTGATTGAAAATGGTTATGGCCTGCAAAACGCCGTTCTCTGCCGAGATGCCGGTAAACGATACCTCGCAATGGTCGTAGTCGGTGGAACGACAGGGAAGGCCCAATGCGCGGAAGCGCTCCTGCTCCGGAATCATGACCCGCTGCTGCCAGACTATCTCAACGAGGAAGCAGAGAAGCTCACCCATGCTCTGCAAGGCATGGAAATGGCAGAAAGGGATTTATCCGATCTGCGTGCAGAGACCCAGAAACGCCTGGAACGGATTCAGGCCTATCAAAAGGAGGTTGCCCCATGGTGACGGTACAGGATATCTACAATCAGCTGAATCAGATTGCGCCGGTGCAGTATCAGATGAGCTTTGACAATGCCGGATTTCTGGTGGGCGACCGGAATGCCGCAGTTTCGAAGGTCTTGGTGGCGCTGGATATTACGGATGACGTGATCTCCGAGGCGGCAGAGCTGGGCGCGGAACTGATCGTAGCCCATCATCCGCTGCTGTTCCATCCGCTGAAGCATGTCTGGGCCGAGGATGTGGTTGGACGCAAGGTCATTGCGCTGGCAAAGCACAACATCGCCGCCATCTGCATGCATACGAATCTGGACATTGCTGACGGCGGCGTCAACGATGCGCTGATGGCAAAACTGGGCGCAAGGGTCACAGGACTTCTGGAGCCTAACGGAACCGATGAAAACGGCGAACCGCTTGGCTGCGGCCGTGTGGGAGAACTGGCGGAGTCCATGACGCTGCCGAACTTCCTTCACTATGTCACGGAAAAGCTGAACGTCAGCGGTCTGCGCTATTGCAGCGGAGGACGTGACGTGAAACACATTGCGGTCTGCGGCGGCTCCGGCGGCGAAATGCTGGAGCTGGCCCGGGAGAAAGGCTGCGATACCTTTGTCACCGCAGACGTCAAATATGACCGTTTCCTGGCGGCAAAGGAGCTGGGTGTGAATCTCATCGACGCTGACCATTTCTGCACGGAGAACGTGGTGATCCCCGTGCTGCGGGAGAAGCTGCAGACAGCGTTCCCAGCTGTCGCATTTCAGATCAGCAGCCTCGGCCAGACCACACAATTCTATATGCCCTGAATCTATGCCCCTCATCTCCGAGGGGCATATCTTTCTTTGTCTTTACATATGCTCCTCATAGCGAGTGTGAAAGCGAGGCATTGCAATGGACCATTCGATCTATGAGGACATCGCCCTCCGCACGGGCGGGAACATCTATCTTGGCGTGGTCGGCCCGGTGCGGACGGGCAAATCCACATTCATCAAACGGTTCATGGAGGCTCTGGTGCTGCCCAATGTGGACAGCGAGTATTCCAGGGAACGCGCCCGGGATGAACTGCCCCAGAGCGGTTCCGGCAGAACGATCATGACCGCAGAGCCGAAGTTTGTGCCGGAGGAAGCAGTTTCTGTCCATCTCAGCGATGGTGTAACTGCTTCCGTACGGCTGATCGACAGCGTAGGCTACATGATTCCCGGGGCGCTGGGTCAGTTTGACGAGCAGGGAGAGCGCATGGTCTCCACGCCCTGGTTTGATCATGAGATCACCATGCGTGAAGCGGCGGAGCTGGGGACCCGGAAGGTTATCACGGAACACTCTACCATCGGTGTGGTGATCACTACCGATGGCAGCATCACAGACATTCCCCGCAGCGACTATCTGGATGCGGAGCGCCGGGTGATCGAGGAGCTTCGGGCATTAAAAAAGCCCTTTCTCATCCTGTTGAATTCCGTGAATCCGAATGCTGAGGATGTAAGAGCTCTGTCCGAAAGTTTGCAGGAGACCTATGATGCCGTCTGTCTGCCCGTGAACTGCAAAACGCTTACAGAGCAGGAGATTGCAGGAATCCTCCGCTCTGTGCTGATGGAATTCACTGTGACAGAAATCGCTTTCCGGCTGCCTGGCTGGATAGAC
>CAMHRJ010000016.1 GCA_946187475.1 uncultured Clostridia bacterium
GATATAAAATCAAAATCAATGACGATGAGCGGCAGCTGATCGTCAAGGCGCTGTACGACTGGCGCAATGAGCTGCCCGCGGACAGTTTGCTCCGCCCTGATCTGGAGCAGCTGATTCTGAAGATCATCGACACACCGGACGCGAGCTTTAGGAGGAAGGTATTGGAATGAGCGAAAAACTGACTTACCATTGGGAAGGTGATTATCTGATCCCTGATTTAATCCCGCCGGAATCGCCGCAGATCGGCATCTGGGGCGAACGCAGGCGGCGGTTTCTTCGCACACATCAAAAGCCAATTTATGACGCCATGCTGATGAGTGGGACGCTCAACGAACATCTGGAGGAAGTCGATCAAGCTGCGGAGGAAATGCTGGATCGGCTTCTGATGCAAATGGCAGATTGCGAGGGTGTCGCCGAGCAGCTAAAAGCAGAAGATCAGTTGACTTGGGCGCAGCGGATGAACGCTATTCGCGCCTGCGCGGAGAGGATTGTGACATCCGACTTAATTAACGATTAAAATAGAAGTCCCGCACCGGTCGGTGCGGGATGATCTCGCCGGTATGTGTGAGAGCGCGGGCGGGAATGCGTTTTCAAATAATTCGCCGCGTTCGCATGGGACCGAATGGACCGCGCAGAGCATTCTGTATGCTTCCTCTTCATACAGCAGATACAGCTGGAATTCCCGGACGCTGACTGTACTCTGAATAAAGCCGTTTTGGCTGAAACGTTCTCCCTATCAGAAGTCCACCTTTTCTCCCAGCGGCAGCTCCAGCAATTCCGGGTTTTCCAACAGCTTCCGAAGAAGCCGCACGGTTTTTGAATAATAATAGCCATCGGCAATCCGCTCATCAATTGTAAGACCGAGATCAATGCTGTCGCGCATCTCGACGTTCCCTTCCTCATCAAAGAAGGGACGTTTTTTCCGCTCGCCAATGACGCAGAACACTGAGCAGGTCCCCCAGTTGGTCAAATGGTGATAGCCGGAATGGAGTTGAATGGAGCCCAGATTGGTCAGCACCACCGAGGCGTAATAGGGATCGGTGGCAATCACGTCCTTGGGCATCCAGCCGTGGCGGTCCAGAAAGCGCGCGCCCGCGCCGACCAGCTTCAGAAGCGTGTGCGGCGTTTTCTGGATGATGTCCATAGCGGCAGTAGACGGATCCTTTTTCTCACTGCGGCACAGGGAAACCTGGCGGAAAATCTCATCATGGATGGTGTCAATGGTGTCACCCTCTTTGGAATGAATAAACGCCAGCGCCTCACCGCCGTTGTCCGAGAAAATCTTCTTCACCGTAAACGCTGCTGATACCTCCTTTCGCTGATACATGGTTTGATTCGCAATAAAACGGTTCATTTTCGGACGCTGTGTGATCACCTTTAGCAGAGCAGCAACCATGATCTGAAAGAGATTATATGGATATGCCGGGTTTTCCGCGTTCTTCCGCGCCAGATAAGCGTTCACGTTCGTCAAATCAATCCGCTCAGAGATAAACGCCTCATTGTCACAGCGGTTGGGATACATGAGCGGCATGATGGTGTGCATGGAATCCAGCCTTTTCAGATAAACGCCGTCCTTACGGTTTGTCAGGCTTCCTTTTGTCATGTTTTATGGCCCCTTTTTCTCTATGATAAGAATAGGATACCTAAAAAAGATAAAGTGAATCTAAACTCGTGTACCGGCACAGTTTCGTTTCGGTTTATATTTTGAGGCTATGATAATGGAAGTATATGAAATAGCGGAGGAATGTGTATGACAACCGCAAATAAAATCACGGTTTTCCGAATGCTGATGGTGCCGGTTTTTGTGATACTGCTTTATCTGGATTTGCCGAGTGCAGGTTACTGGGCCTTGGGAGTTTTTATCCTTGCAAGCGTGACAGACACTGTGGATGGCTATATTGCCCGGCATTATGATCAGGTGACAGATTTCGGGAAATTTCTTGACCCGCTGGCAGATAAGCTGCTGGTGATCTCCGCCATGGCAGTATTTACGGAACGCGGGTATATGCCGGGTTGGGCGCTTGCGCTGGTGGTTGCCAGAGAGCTTGCCGTAACCGGATTGCGGCTCATTGCGGTTCAGAACGGACGTGTGATCGCTGCAGGCTGGTCCGGAAAAGTCAAAACGACTGTGACGATGGTCGGTATTGTGCTGATGCTTGCTTTCGGCATCCCGCAGGGGCTCGCATGGCTGAACAATACGGTTTGGATTCTTATTGTGATCACGACCGTCTGGTCCGGCACGGAGTATTTCATCCGAAATCGGGATGTGCTGAAGGAATCTGAAAGCGGGAGTGTCATTTCATGAGAGATCGAGTCATTTACGGCGCGCTGCTCATGGCAGGGATGCTGCTTTGTGTGTTCCTGTCTCCGGTCACGCGTGTGGTGTTTTTTGCTGCAGCGGGGATTCTCTGTATGTATGAATACTGCGCCCGTCTGTGGGAGCGCGGCGTTCACTGTGACTTTTGGGTGCTTTCCCTGTTTCTGATCTCTGCGGCTGTACTGGCTTTGCTCGGCGCGGAGACTGAGCTGTGGTGCGCTGTATTCGCCATCTTCGTGTTTCTCTCGATGAGCTCCGGCATTTTCGACGCAAAGATATCCGTCCGCGGAGCGGTTTACACGGCGGCGGGACTTGCATATCCCGGTGTATTCTTTGCCTGGATCATCAGCATTTCAGTCACGGAGCTGTGGCTGAAAGCGCTGACCTTGGCCTGCCTTTCCGTCTGGGTTTGCGACAGCGCCGCCATGTTTGGCGGGAAGCGCTTCGGAAAGCATAAGCTCGCGCCTGCAGTGTCACCCAACAAGACCGTGGAGGGCAGCATCTGCGGCGCGGTCAGCGCAGCCGCAGTCGGCGTGATCGTATGGGCTCTGGGGCAGTGGATTGGCGCGCTCAGCGGCATTTCATTGTGGCTGAGTATCTTGATCTGCGTGATTGCATCCACCGTTGGACAGATTGGTGATCTTGTGGAATCTCTGATCAAGCGCATGATCGGGATCAAGGATTTTTCCGATCTGATTCCGGGCCACGGCGGTATGTTTGACCGGGCGGACAGCCTGCTGTTTGCCATACCGACGGCATATCTGATCCTGCGGCTGGCAGGAATGTAAAGGAGCGGAAGCATGGATCAAAAGGAAGTTCTTCACTTTCCGAAACGGGCCCTGTTTGTGGTGAATCCCGTCGCCGGGCGCAAAACCATCCAAAAGTATTTGTCGGACTGCATCCGCGCACTGATGGACGCGGGATATCTGGTCACGACGATGGTCACCTCTGCCCGCGGTGAGGCGGCACAATATGCCAGAGTATACGGGAAGTTCTACGATCTGGTGGTGTGTGCCGGCGGAGACGGGACGCTGAACGAAACTGTTACCGGGTTGGTACATGGCGGCAGACCTGTGCCGGTGGGTTACATCCCGTGCGGAACGACAAACGATTTTTGTGCCTCACGAGGTCTGCCCAGAGACATTCCCGGTGCGATCGAGCACGTTGCTTCCGGCACACGCCGGATTTATGACATTGGCTGCTTTGAAGACCAATATTTCACCAATGTTGCCTTGTTCGGTGCATTCTCCTGGATGGCTTATACCACCGATCAGGAGCGGAAGAACCGGCTGGGCTACGGGGCTTATGTGCTGGATGGGATGCGCGATCTCTCCCGATTGAAGCCGATCCACATGAAGCTTACGGCAGACGGGGAAACTTTGGAGGACGACTATCTGTTGGGCGCGGTGAGCAACGCTAAATCATTGGGCGGGTTTCTGGATTTGTCTGGACAGGGCGTGGAGCTTGCCGATGGGCTGCTGGAGCTGGTGCTGGTGAAAGCTCCGCACAGTCTGACGGATCTGGATCAGCTGGTACGCTGTGTTGTTGCGAACGATTTTTCTGCCCCATGGCTGACGCTGCGCCACGCAAGGGAAATCACAGTATGCAATCCTCCGGAGCTGCAATGGTCGCTGGACGGAGAGCAATCCGGCTTCTATGAGTCGGCGCACATCCGTGTGCTCCCCCGTTTTCTGGAGCTGCAGGGTGGGGAACCTCGAGGGAAGACAGGGAAAGAATCATGAAACCCAAATCACAAAAGCTGATGCGGATCAGCACCGTGGCCGCCTTGATCGTATGGGCTGTTTTGATGGTTCTGCTGTTTTGGAGCATGGGAGGCGTTTCCCTGCAAGATCTGTTGTCCTATCAGCCGGAGAAACCGGTTCTGGCAGCACTGGCCATGCTGCTGCTGTTTGCCCTCAAAAGCATGGACGCCGTGATCCACTGCGGCGTGCTGTTTGCGGCAGCCGGACTGATTCTGCCGCTTCCGGCAGCCTTCACGGTCAATATTCTGGGAATCGTGCTCATGTCTGTCATTCCCTACGCCGTGGGATGGCAATTGGGTCTGGAAGCGGCTGATGCCCTGCGGCAGAAACACCCTCGCCTTAGGGAAGCAGAGTCCTTCCAATCCCGACACGCGGTTCTGGTTTCCGCACTGCTGCGCACTATCGGATTGCCAACCAATGTGACGGGGATCTATTTGGGCGCCATGCAGTTTGAGTTCCTGCCCTATCTTGAGGGCTCTGTGCTGGGCATGCTTCCGCTCCTGATTTTCTTCACGCTGATCGGCACCAGCGCCGATGATGTGCACTCCCCGCTGTTCATCGCATCCGTTGCAGGTCAGATTGTGCTGACGATATTGTCCGCGCTGGTCTATGCCGCCCTGCGAAAGTGGGACAGGCAGAATCATACCGACAGAAGGTGAGCTTCAAGACATGAATACAACGCATCAAATCGATTTGAAAAGCGGCGTGCATTCCCTGCAAGCGTGGACGCAGCAGGAGCTGACACAGCGCTATGGGCGAGGACACAGAATGATCCATGGGATGAGTGTGGATTTCTCGCTCTTTCTGACCTACAGCTTTGCCGGATGGCTGTGGGAGAGCACTGTGTGCTCTCTGTACAATTACGGCAAGCTCATCAATCGCGGGTTTCTCAACGGCCCCTATTGTCCCATTTACGGCTGCGGCGGTCTGCTGGCAGTCCATTTGCTCAGTGAGCTGGAGCATCCCTCTGCCCGATTTCTGGCCAGCGGTACGCTTTGCTGTGCTCTGGAATACGCGACCAGCTGGGGTATGGAAAAGCTGTTTCATGCCCGCTGGTGGGATTATTCCAATAAACCGTTCAATCTGAATGGCCGAATTTATCTCAACGGATTTCTCGCCTTTGGCGCTGCAGCATCGCTTTTGGTTGACCGTCTGGATCCGAAGCTCCGAGAGAAGATCAATGCACTGCCTCCGGCTTTGGTAGACATGGCTGCCGCCGCGGCGTTGATTGGCTTTGGCACCGATTCTGCGATCACGATTCTGGGCGTCATGGGCTTCAGCCGCCAGTTGGAACAGCTTGCGGCAATACTCGAATCCGGGCTGGAGCAGCTGCCTGCGGCGGAACGGATTCACGCGGCTTATGAACGCATGAACACCCAGCAGCGCCGGATTCTCTCTGCCTTCCCGCGGCTGCGAGCGCCGGCAAACAACCACACGCTATCCGCGATTCGACATCTGATTTCAGAAAGGAATGGCCAGTATGAATGAGCATCAAAATCCTGTGCCGAATATCGAAGGCAGATTGCGCCACGGAATCTTGCGCGTGCCGGAGGCAACGTATGACGCGACGGGAATTGTCGTCAATGGCCGCCGAATCAAATCCTTTGTGTTCACCACGGATCTTGCCATCATCCGAAATTGTGACGCCGATGCGGTTTTTGCCGTCTATCCGTTCACGCCCCAGCAGGCGATCAGCGACGCAATCATCAAGGGCTCTTATGTTCCTGTATTCTGCGGCGTTGGCGGCGGCACGACCAAAGGGCTGCGCACCGTTGGCCTGGCAAAGGATGTGGAGAGTCAGGGCGCGATGGGCGTGGTGCTGAATGCGCCGGTCTCTGATCTGAATCTGGCGGCGGTGGCGCGCGCCGTGGACATTCCTGTTGTGATTACTGTAACGAATAACAGGACTGATATCCAGCGTCGCCTGGAGGCAGGGGCATCCATCCTGAATGTTGCAGGCGGCAGTGAGACAACGCAACTGGTTCGCTGGATTCGTGAGCAGCATCCCACTGTGCCAATCATCGCCTCCGGCGGGAATACGGAGAAAACCATCCGTGCAACGGTAGAGGCAGGCGCGAACGCCATCACCTACACACCGCCATCGACCAAGGAGCTCTTTCGAGAGATGATGGCGAAATACCGGGATATGTAAAGGAAGAACGGCAGAGCATACTTGTGCTCTGCCGTTCACACGCATTTGAACTGAATTTTCCCAGCTCAGACCTCAGAGGTTTGTCTCTCGGGATCTGTTATTATCTGCACAGGGCGAGGTACGAGCTCTTCAACGATCTGCTCTGCGCGCCGGCTGCGGGAGCGGAAATACCCGATCACGGAAAAGACGAGCGCACCGATCATGTTGACGAAGAGATCCTCCATCGTGTCATACAGGCCGATGTCCAGATAACCGTTCAGCCCGAGGCTCGTACCGTTAACTGCCACGTCCGTGATGCCGCTGAGCCGGACAGGGACATTGCTGTTTGTCGGATCGAGCATGGCGCTGGAAAACTGCGTAATAACGGTGTCCTTTTGCATATCCCAAAGCAGTATGCGATCAGCCGCGAATTCAAAGAACTCCCAGAACACGCCGATGGTCATGGAAAAGCAAAACGCGACCACTGCGAGAAAAGCCGGTGAGAGCTGGAAATGGGTTCGTTCATTACGGTTCAGAAGATCTACCATGGCATAACCGATTGCAGCACAGAGAAAGCCCCACACCGTATGGGTGATGGTATCCCAATGGGAATAGCGCACATAATAGCAGCCAAGCTCGCCCAGAATCTCACAGGCAAAAATGTGGAGCAGAATCACGATTTGCAGCCCGGAAGGAAACGCAATACCAAATCGCTTGGACAGAATGGAAGGCAGCAGGAAGAGGAACAGCACCAGCAGACAGATGAATACGTTTTCCCACAGGCCGTTCATGGCAGAGCGAATCAGAATCAGTACCACCAGCAGCCGCAGCACCACCCAGGTCACGAAAGCAGCCCGATTGTGTTTCCACTGTTGTGACAGGATGCTTCTCAGCCGTTGTCCACCCGCGTTCATGGCAATTTCACCTCCGCGTGGGGCAGCGTCACCGTGAAAGTCGTTTTGCCTTCCGCGCTCTCCACCGACACATCTCCCCCGTGGAGTTCTATAATCTTCTGTACAACCGCCAGGCCGATGCCGTTACCCTCGCCGGAGTGGGATTCATCGGCCTGATAGAATTTCTGGAAGATCCGCCCCAGGCTCGCGTCCGGAATCTCGCTGCCGGAGTTGATGACCGAGACAGAGGTGTGCTCTGCATCGTCAGCCACAGTAATCTCAATCACGCCGTAATCCGGCGTAAACTTGACGGCATTATCCAGCAGGTTGACCCAAACCTGTTTCATAAGCTCCTCGTTTGCTGCGATCGTTTGCTCATGAAAATCCAGCAGCAGTTCCAGGTGCTTTGGACTCCACTTATTTTCCAAAAGCAGAACACAGTTTCGCAGCTGCTCAGAGAGATTATATTCGGTCACGTCGGTCAGAATTGTCTGAGTTTCCACGCGTGACAAGTTCAGCACATTCGTCGCCATCGCGCTCAAACGCAGTGCCTCAGCTTCGATGATACCCAGATACTCCTCCTGCTCCTGGGCGCTCAGATCCCCTTTTCGCAGAAGCTTGGCAAAGCCCGCGATGGAGACGATCGGCGTCTTGAACTCATGGGAGAAATTGTTGATAAAGTCAGACCGGAGCAACTCTGTGTTTTCCAGCTCAGCAGCCATTTTGTTGAAGCTGTCAGCGACCTCGCGGACGACCGGAAGCCTCCCGAGTTTCCCCCGATACTCCAGACGTGCCTGATAATCTCCGTCAGCCAGTCGGTTCATGGCATTGATGATCGCATTGAGCGGGCGCAGCGGGTATCTTCCGACAGTAGCACTCAGCACGGTGCCGATCACAATGCTGGCCAAACCGATAATGAAAATAAACGTGCCGGTACGCAGCGCTCCATTCCCTGTACGAAGCAAATCCATGTGAACCAGCAGGACAATGATCAGGCCGACAAACACCATCGTAATCAGCAAAAACACAAAAACCAGCCCTGTGAACAGCAGTGTCAGAGACAGACGCTGCTTATGCTCTTCCAATGACCTCATGATTTTTTCACCGCCCTGTAGCCTAAGCCGCGTACCGACTGCAGCTCAAATTCCTCCCAGCCTTCAAACCGCTTTCGAAGCCGGCCAATATGTACCGTCACGGTTTCCCAGCCCGTCTCGCTCTCGTTGCCCCAGATCTCATCCATCAGCTGGATCCGGGTGAAGATTTTCCCGGGATAGCTGAGCAGCTTAAACAGAAGCTGAAATTCCTTCTGCGGCAATACCTGCTCCTCCTCGCCCCGGGAGACGGTCATGGTGTCATAGTCCAGGATCACGTTTCCAATCTCAATGCGGCGCTCGCTTGCGATTCGTGCGCGGCGCAGCAGCGCCTTGATGCGCAAGAGCAGCTCCTCCTCGTCAATCGGCTTGGTCATGTAATCGTCTGTTCCGACGAGAAAACCATGCTTTCGATCCTCGGGAAGCTGCTTTGCAGTCACCATCAAAATCGGAAGCTCTAAATTGCTGCTGCGCAGCAGCGATGTGAGCGCATAGCCGTCCATCTGCGGCATCATGATGTCCAGAATGACCAGATCGACATGCTCCCGATCCATGACCGCAAGCGCTTCCTCACCGCCGCTTGCCGTAAAGACGGTGTAGTGCTCTGATTCCAGAACCGCTCTCAGCAGACGCCGGGTGTTTTTGTCGTCGTCCACGACCAGAATCTGAAACATCAAATCCCTCCTGTTCCCGCTGGGTTTCCGTTTCTTCATATTCTATCATAAAAAATAAACTGAAAATAAATTTTTCGGAGAGGCCGGTGCCAACCGATTCGCCACGCAGATCTCTTAATTTAGAAGTGAACTTTCCTTTTTTGCGATTTTCCACAACACGGTTTTGCACCGCTTCGAGTGCCACGACCAGCGCCGACGGTCGAAGCTGTTCACCCATCTCATAAAGATCGAGTGTTACGATTCGATTGTCGGTTTGCACATTCGTCTTATGGGCAAACACGTCCATACTGCCCTCGGTGAGGAGCTCTGATATTAGAGCTAACTCCCGCGCCTCCGGCTCCGGCTGTCGCATGACTTCGCGACGCCAATCCGTAAGCAATGGCGGCGGTGTATGTTTCGGGTCTTGTAATCTAACTCCCCGATAAATTCAAATTTACTTCTCCCGCGCAAAATCCCGGGGCTGCCGATTCAGCAGCCCCGGGGTGCTTCATATGCAATTACTTCGCGTAGATCTGGCCCACGATCCAGGTCATGAGCCGGGTGGGCAGCAGCCGGGTCAGGAACACAAATACCTTGTATTTCCCGCCCAGGGTGCACAGCAGCGGCACCCGCTTCTGCAGGGCCTTTTTCGCCACAAAAGCGCCGGCGGCCTCGGCGGTGATGCCATGGAGCTCATCGTGCTCCATGACGGCCACGCTCCGGGTGATGCGCCCTTCATAGACGTCGTCGCCGGCGGGACTCTTCTTCCGGGCGGCGGTGAAGCCCGTGTGGATGTCCCCGGGCATGATGGCGCAGGTCTCGATGCCGAAGTGCTTCACCTCCGGGGCCAGGGCCAGCATATAGGTGCGGACGGCGGCCTTGGAGGCGCTGTAATAGGTCTGGAAGGGAATGGCGATGGGCGCGGCCACGCTGGACATGCTGATGATCCGACCGCCGCCCTGCCTGCGCATGACGGGGATGACCGCCTTGTTCATGCGCACCACGCCGAAGAAGTTCACGTCGAACTGGCGCTGGGCGTCGGCGGTCTCGGTGAATTCCACCGCGCCGGAGATGCCGAAGCCGGCGTTGTTGATCAGCACGTCGATGCGGCCTTCCCGGTCTGCGATCTCCTGCACCGCGGCCCGAACCTGACCTTCGTCGGTGACGTCGGCCTGCACGTGCACAATGCGGCCATCGGCGCCTTCTGCCCGGCGGCTCAGCTCATAGACTGTGCAGCCCTGGTCAGCCAATGCTTTGGCGGTCTCCAGCCCGATGCCGGAGGTGCCGCCGGTGATAACGACTACTTTGTTACTCATTCGGTTTAAGACTCCTGTTGAAACTCAGTCTGCCAGAATCAGCCCGCGCATGACGCTGCTGCCGGAGGCATAGCCCTCCGGCGTCTCCACCTCGTAGAGGTTCGCGGGATTCAGCCGCAGCAGGATGGGCGCGCCGTTCTGGTAAGCCTGTACCCATTCCAACTCGTCCGTTCCGCTGAGCTGCAGGCTGGTGCCGGGCATGAGGGTGGTGGGCTCGGCGTCACGGCTCTCATAGCCGAGAACCCGGTCGGTGAGCGTCACGGAGACGGAGCTGGAGGCGTAATACATGGGCTCCCGGGCGCGGCTGATGTGACCGCTCATGTCCAGGGTATAGCGCACGTCGCCAAACCAGGTCATCATGGCGTTCAGCCGTTCCGTGACCACAACGCCGTCACCGGTGTAGCTGACGGCGTCCTGCTTCGTCCACTCGTCCCAGAGCAGCGCGGGAACGCTGCCGACGGCTGCGAGGGCGTCGCCCTTGTAGTGGAAGAAGAAGGTCTGTCCGTCGTCGCTGGGACCGAAGTCCTCCACGGCGATCTCCAGCATCCGGTCGGACCGGTTCAGATTCACCACGGCGTAATAGGCGCTGTCGGCAAAGTCAAAGCTGCAGGCGCTGTAGAGGACAGACGTGAAGTCCTCACCGTTCACGGTCAGCTCCAGACCGTCTTCACCGCGCTTGAGACAGGCTTCGTCCTGCTTGCCGTCACTGTCCAAATCCACGGTAATCGTGTCACCCAGCGCAGTCAGGAGTGTGCCGTCGATCTGCACGCCGGGCTCCACGGACGCTGCGGCCTCCGGCGCTGCGTCGGGCGTGTATTTCGGGATGTAGGTCTCCTCCGGCTGGGCGCGGCCGCCGCAGGCGGTCAGCAGGAGCACCGCCAGCAGGAGGGGCAGCAGCCGTCTCATTCCACGTCCCGGAAGTCGGCGTTGATGACCTCGCCGTCGTCTTTGACGAGTTCGACAGTGCAGCCAAAGCCGAAGGCGGCGATGGCCGTGGCCGCCAGCAGCAGGGGCGCGTTCAGCGCCAGCACGCCGCCTACCACGCCCGCCGTCAGCGGGACGTTCACGATGGTCTCGCCGTTGTGCTTCACCAGCACCCGGCGGATGTTGCCCTCGTGGACCAGATTCTTCAGTCGATTCAAGATTTCCTGTACGTTTTCGTTCATGGTTGATCTCCTTTTTCTGCAAATGCTTGTGGGATGCTTCTGATTATACCATATGTTTCCGCCCTTGCAAACCAAAAGATTCCGGGACGGGGCGAAAAACCGCCTTTTCGGGTTGCTTTTTCCAAAAAATGTCCGACTGCACTTGACAAGCGCTGCCATTTTCATGCAAAATAGAAAGGTCAGAAATGTATCTCCTATGGGGAAGAAGCGGAGTGTAAAACCATGAGAAAGAGAAGAATCCTGTGTTTCCTTCTGACCGCGATCCTGCTGCTGGGCATGCTGCCCACGGCCTTTGCCGCCGGCGGGACGCGGTATTATGACTGGGCTTTTGAGATCCTCGACGAAATGAATGCGGCCCGCGCCCAGAACGGCATCGCGCCGCTGACCATGGACGAAACCATGCTGGAGTGCGCCATGATTCGCGCCGAGGAGCTCTCCATCAACTACGGCCACACCCGGCCCAACGGTCAGAAGTGGTATACGGTCTATCCCGGCACCGCCCGGTCCATGGGCGAGAACATCGGCTATGGCTATACCTCTGCCCAGGACGCCCATGAAAAATGGATCAACTCCCGGGACCACCGGGAAAACATCCTCAACCCGGACTACGTCTGCTGCGGCGTGGGCATGGTGGAGGTGGGCGGCACGGTCTACGGCGTGGAGCTCTTCGGCGACTCCAGCTGCCTGACCAAGGCCGTCAGCGCCGGCCAGTATGGCGTCAGCGGTCACGGCTCGACGCCCGCCGGAACCCAGACCGGAAACACCAACACGAACAACACAGACGGTAACTACAACGATTGGGGCAACGCGTTCCTGTCCTTCGTCAACGGCCTGTTTGGCGGACAGTCCTCCTCCAATTCCTCCACGCCTTCGTCTTCCGGCGTGGCGGGCTTCCGGGATGTCGCAGCCGACAGCTATTATGCCAACGCGGTGACCTGGGGCGTCAGCCGCGGCATCGTTCAGGGCACCAGCGCCAATACCTTCTCCCCCGATCAGGGCTGCACCCGCGGCCAGATCGTCACCTTCCTCTGGCGCGCGGCGGGCGCACCCCAGGTTTCCGGCAGCAATCCCTTTGGGGACGTCAGCAGCTCGGATTACTGCTGCCAGGCCTGCGTCTGGGCCGTCCGGCAGGGCGTCGCGCAGGGAACAGGAGCCAACACCTTCTCGCCCAATCGCACCTGCACCCGGGCCGAGGCCATGGCCTTCCTCTGGCGGGCGGCGGGCTCTCCCTCCGTGGGCGGCAGCTCCGGCTTTTCGGACGTGCCCAGCGGGGAGTATTACGCGGCTGCCGTGACCTGGGCCCACCGGAACGGCATCGCCGAGGGCACCAGCGCTACCACCTTCAGCCCGAACCAGACCTGCACCCGCGCGCAGATCATCGAGTTCATCTACCGCTGGAAAACCTGATTCAAACAAAAAAACCAACCCGGCATGGAATCATCCATGCCGGGTTGCTCTATTTGGGGATCAAAATATGAATTTAGCGAGCAGTGTGGAGTGTGAAGAGTGGAGTGTGGAGTTGAAAGGAATCGCCTGCGGCGATCATTCAAAAATGCGCTTTTTCAATCGTTTGCGAAGCAAACACTTTTAAACTCCTAACTCCAAACTCCTAACTCCACACTGGTTTATAAACTCCCAATTTAACGAACTGCAGCGGGCAACGCCGAGGTTGCCCGCTGCAGCTTTTGTTTTATTTTCCCGTGCTGCCGAAGCCGCCGGCGCCGCGATCGGTTTCGGGGAGGGCGTCGCTTTCCGCGAATTCCGCTTCCAGGAAGGGGAGGATCACCAGCTGGGCGATGCGCTCGCCGGGCTCGATGGTGCGGGGCTGGTCGGTGTCGTTGTGCAGAGCCACGGTGCACTCGCCGCGATAGTCGGCGTCGATGACGCCCACGCAGTTTGCCGGGCGCAGACCCTGCTTGGAGGCCAGACCGCTGCGGGCAAAGACGCCGCCGAAGTACCCTGCCGGGATGGCCACGGCCAGACCCGTGCCGATCATGGCGGTGGTGTGGGGCGCGATGGTGACGGCCTCGCCCGCCGCCGGGGCGGCGTAGAGGTCATAGCCCGCGGCGAAGGCGCTGCCCCGATGGGGCAGCTGGGCGCTCTCCCGGAGCTTTTGGATCTGAATCTGCATCATTTGCCCTCCCAAAGGACGATCTCGCCCTGTTTTCTCGTCTCGTTCAGGTCGATGAGCCGCTGGTTGGAGGAGCCGCGAAACCGCAGGCGGATGTCCTTTTTCTCCTCCACGAAGCGGCCGTCCACCAGCACGTCCAGCAGAGCGAGCATCTCATCCGTCACCTCACAGCGGGGATGGCTGCCGTCTACCAGCAGCTCCCGGTCCAGAGTGAAGCCGCTGTAGGCCCAGATGTTTTTGTCCGGGTACTTCTCCCGCACCCGGTGGAGGAAGGGCACCAGTCGGCGCTGGTTTTCCGGCTCGAAGGGGTCCCCGCCCAGGAGGGTCAGACCGTTCACAAAGGGCTTGTCCAGTTCGGCAAAGATTTCCGCCTCGGTTTCCTCGGTGAAGGGCTTGCCATAGTCAAAATCCCAGGTCTGGGGCTGGAAGCAGCCCTTGCAGTGGTTGGTGCAGCCGGACACGAACAGCGTCACCCGGACGCCGGGGCCGTCGGCAATGTCACATTTTTTCAGTTCTCCATAGTTCATTTTCTTTGCCTCACAAAGTTTCGCGGTTCGAATGCCGCAAATAGAATCAAATCCATTTTGCCCCCGGAACTTGTTTCGGGGAGCAAAATACTGCTCGCGGAAGGGGGTGCGCCGTTTTCGCGAACTGCGGCTCGCAGCCCGGCGCAGCCCCTGGAGTGCAATTTCCCATCGAAAAACATCGTTTTTCGATGGAGATTTTACCAGTCTGAGTCCCAATCGGTGTCGTCGGTGTCCCAGTCGTCCCAGTCCCAATCGTCGTCATCGTCGTCGTCCCAGCGCCAGCTGTCATAATCATCATCGTCGTAATCGCTGTAGGACTGGCGCTCGGAATAGTCCTGGAAGTAGGGAGTCGTGTAAAAGGTGTCTACGCCGAAGTTGTCGTCGTGGCCGTAGCCCACGTAGTAGTCTTCGTAATCCTCACGCAGACTCTCGGGCTCGACGGCGGGGACCCAGTCGTCGTTCTCGTAGCGATACCAGTCGCTGTCCAGGTAATAGTAGTAATCATCGTCGTAGCGATAATACCCGACGTCCGGCTCCCGGGTGAAGGCCCAGAAGGCAAAGACGACGAAGCCCATGAGCAGCGAGGTGATGATCACCGTGAGCAGGCAGCCTCTGGCAGCGCGTTGAGAGCTTTTCTTTTTGCCCGACGGCGTCCGCTGTGGGGAACCCTTCCGGTCGGGGGCAGGCGTGCGGCTGCGCTGCTTTTTCTCGTAGCGCAGGTCCACCTCTCTCTGCATCTTCTGGAGGATCTCCGTCACGGCGTAGGCCTCGTCATAGCCCTCGTAGCGGATGGCGCGGGTGCCGTCGGCCTTGTTTTTGTAGACCACATAGCGCCCGTCGTCCGCCTGATAGATGCCGAAGGCCTTGGGCTCCTGATAATCCTCGCCGATGAAAAAGCGCATCTTCTCCGCCGGGATGTTCTTCAGCAGGCAGTACTGCTGCAGCTCCCGGATGGTTTTCGGCGTGGAGACCTCGTGCAGATCCGCCTCGCAGCGGGGGCAGACCTTCATGCCGGCGGTCACCGGCTCACCGCAGTGGGGACAACGGAGCTCCATGGGACACCTCCCGAAAAGATGGTTTTTCTCTTACCCAAGAAAAAGGGCTGTGAAGTGTTATCCACAGCCCGTAATGATTGATTCTGAGATCACAGATGCAGAACGCGATCCTTGATCTCCTGGGTGCGGCCCTGGTTCCAGAACTGGGTGCCGATGTAGCCGCAGGTGCGCCGCGCAACATTCATCTTGTCCTGATCGGTGTTGCCGCAGCAGGGGCAGCGCCAGATGAGCTTGCCGTCCTCTTCCTCGATCTGAATCTCACCGTCGAAGCCGCAGACCTGGCAGTAGTCGCTCTTGGTGTTCAGCTCGGCGTACATGATGTGGTCATAGATAAACTTCATGACCTCCAGCACGGCGGGGATGTTCTGCTGCATGTTGGGCACTTCCACGTAGCTGATGGCGCCGCCGGGGCTGAGAGCCTGGAACTTGGCCTCGAACTCCAGCTTGGAGAAGGCGTCGATCTCCTCCGTCACGTGGACGTGGTAGCTGTTGGTGATGTAGCCCTTGTCGCTGATGCCCTCGATGACGCCGAAGCGCTTCTGCAGCGCCTTGGCGAACTTGTAGGTGGTGCTCTCCAGCGGCGTGCCGTAGAGTGAGAAGTCGATGTTGTGCTTCGCCTTCCAGGCCTTGCAGGCGTCGTTCATGTGCTGCATGACCTCCAGAGCGAAGGGGGTGGCGGCGGGGTCGGTGTGGCTCTTGCCGGTCATGTACTTCACGCACTCATAGAGGCCGGCATAGCCCAGAGAGATGGTGGAGTAGCCGTTGTAGAGCAGCTTGTCGATGGGCTCGCCCTTCTCCAGACGGGCCAGAGCGCCATACTGCCAGAGGATGGGGGCCGCGTCGGACAGGGTGCCCTTCAGACGCTCGTGGCGGCAGAGCAGCGCACGGTAGCAGAGATCCAGACGCTCGTCGAAGATCTTCCAGAATTTCTCCATGTTGCCGCCGGAGGAGAGGGCCACGTCAGGCAGGTTGATGGTGACAACGCCCTGGTTGAAGCGGCCGTAATACTTGTGTTTGCCGGGGACGTAGTTGCCGGCGTTGGCGATGTTGCCGATGCCCGCGTCGGTGAAGCGGTCGGGGGTCAGGAAGCTGCGGCAGCCCATGCAGGTGTAAACGTCGCCGCCCTTGAGCTCCTTCATGACCTTCTCGGAGATGTAGTCCGGCACCATGCGCTTGGCGGTGCACTTGGCAGCCAGCTCCGTGAGATACCAGTACTCGCTGTCCTCGTGGATGTTGTCCTCTTCCAGTACGTAGATGAGCTTCGGGAAGGCGGGGGTGACCCAGACGCCCTTCTCGTTCTTCACGCCCTGGTAGCGCTGTCTCAGCGTCTCTTCGATGATCATGGCCAGATCGTGGCGCTCCTGGTCGTTTTCCGCCTCGCCCAGATACATATAGACCGTGACGAAGGGGGCCTGACCGTTGGTGGTCAGGAGGGTGACGACCTGATACTGGATGGTCTGCACGCCGCGCTGAATCTCCTCGCGGACGCGCTTTTCCACCATGTCGGACACCACGCCGTCGGCGGGCACCACGCCCAGGGACTTGAGCTCGGTGACCACGTCCTTGCGGATCTTCTGGCGGCTGACCTCCACGAAGGGGGCCAGGTGGGTCAGGCTGATGCTCTGGCCGCCGTACTGGTTGGAGGCAACCTGGGCGATGATCTGGGTGGCGATGTTGCAGGCGGTGGAGAAGGAATGGGGACGCTCGATCAGCGTGCCGGTGATGACCGTGCCGTTCTGGAGCATGTCCTCCAGGTTGACCAGGTCGCAGTTGTGCA
>CAMHRJ010000017.1 GCA_946187475.1 uncultured Clostridia bacterium
GTGTTCCTTCTGGGCAAAGGTGCTGCAGAAGGTTTCACTCTTGGTCTTGGCCTGGTCGTTCCGCACCTGAATGTGCTCGGCGTGGCACTCCTTGCCGCTTTCGTTGTAAGCGCAGTGCTCCACGTTGCAGCCCACGCCCTGAATGGGGTCACAGCAGTTTTTGTTCATGATGTTGCCTCCTCAGATGTGTTCCGGCAAAACCGGTCGGACCTAGTATGCCCATCTGGGGAGAGAATCAAACAGGGAGGAGGAAAGGCATATGGCGCTTTACGCCATCGGCGACCTGCATCTGTCGCTTTCAGGCGATAAGAGCATGGAGGTTTTCGGCGGCAGCTGGACCGACTATGTGGAGAAGATCCGCCGGAGCTTTTCCGAACTCCGGCCGGAGGACGTCATCGTTCTCTGCGGCGATCTGAGCTGGGCCATGTCGCTGGAGAGCGCCGTGGAGGATTTTCGGTTCCTCGCGGAGCTCCCCGGTAAAAAGATCATCGTCAAGGGCAACCACGACTACTGGTGGAACACCGCCGCGAAGTTTTATCGCTTCTGCGAGCAAAACGAATTCACGAACTTCGAAGTGCTGAACAATAACAGCATCCCTTATGGTGACTACGCCCTCTGCGGCACCCGGGGCTGGTTCTTCGAAGAGGAAAAGGGCGACGCCCACGATCGCAAGATCATGCTGCGGGAGGTGGGACGGCTGGAGGCTTCCCTCAAGGCCGCCGGCGACGCGCCCAAGCTGGTTTTCCTCCACTATCCGCCCAAGTACCAGGGCTATGAATGCCCGGAGATTCTCGAACTGCTGGAGCGGTATGAAGTCTCCCATTGCTTTTACGGCCACATCCATGGCCGGGGCCACTGCTCCGCCTTTCAGGGCAGAATGGGCTGCACGGAGTTCCGCATGGTCAGCGGCGATTACCTGAATTTCATTCCATATAAGGTGCTCGATTAAAAACACCGGACAGTTTCGAACTGTCCGGTGTTTTTTACAGCTGCGCAAAGATTTCCGCCGCGTTGCCGTTGATACAGATGGATTGCTCTTTCAAATCGTCCGGGCAGTAGGCGTGGCTCCTGCCCATGCAGACGTAAGTGGCCTCCGGGTTCTTCGCCGTGAGCTGCCAGAAGGGATATTTGATGATCATCGGGGTGTTGTGACCCACGCCGATCTCCCAGTACAGAACCTTGCCCTTCGAGTGGCGGCGGATGAAGTCCCGGTAGCGGACGCTGGCGTCGTGCCAGCCCGCGTCCTCCACAAAACTGTCGTCGGAGCGCAGATTCATGGTCATGGGCTTCCCGCAGTGGGGACACCGCGGCACCAGCTCCGTGGGAATGCGCATCTGAATCCTGCTCCAGTCCGGCGGAGCGAGATTGTCGTCCGCCTCGATGACGAAGCCCTGGGCCGGCAGCATTTCCCGCACGGTTTTCTCGTTGTCGTAGGTCAGCTTGTGGCAGGGCTCCATGCACTGCCACAGCCCGTAGTCGCCCTGGGTGTAGAACAGCCGCTCTTTTTCGAAGCCCGCGCGCTGGAAACAGTGGTCCACATTGGTGGTCAGAACGAAATAGTCCTTGTCCTTCACGACCCGAAGCAGCTCCGAATAGAGGTCGGACGGGATGGGCGCATAGCGGTTCACCCAGATATGTCGGCTCCACCAGGCCCAGTACTCCTCCAGACCCCGGAAGGGGTAAAACCCGCCGGAATACATGTCCTGAATGCCGTATTTTTCAATAAAGTCGCGGAAATAGGTCTCAAACCGCTCTCCGGCGTAGAGATATCCCGCCGCGGTGGAGAGGCCTGCGCCCGCGCCGATGACCACGGCGTCCGCGGAATGAAGTGCTTTTTGAAGCTGCATCACAGTTTCTTCCATCGTAAGATCCTTTCTGTCTGAAGAAAAAACCCATCGGCTGAAACAGCCGATGGATCAACATGCTATGGTTCAGATGTAGAGCTTCGGCTCCTTGCGGGCGACGGCGCCCTTCTTCTTCAGATAGGCATACACGGCCAGCTGATCCACCTTCGGAATGTAGCGGGAGTCCGTGGTGCAGACGTGGACACAGTGCATGCAGCTGATGCACTTGAGGGCGTTGGTCCTGCGCAGGTGCTTTTCCGGGATGGCGCCCACGGGGCAGTTGTCATAGCACATGCCGCAGCCCACGCAGGTGATGGAGCCCGCGGGCTTGATGGGAAGACCCACATACTTGCGATATTTATGGCTGCCGGGGAGGTTCGGTGCGGAGAAATCCTCTTTGGCGTACTTTGCCTCCACTTCCTTCACGAAGCCCTCCAGCTTGCTGAAGTCGCCGGCGTCGGGGCGCCCGGCGGCGATCTTCGGCGTCAGAGAGTGCTGGGCGATCATCTCCATGCCGGCGATGACCTTGAAGCCGGACTTCTCGCACAGGTCGCTCATCTCCATCAGCGCGTCGCCAACCTCATTGTTTCCGTAGACAGCCACGACCACGGCGGCGGTGTTCTTGCCGGTGATGTGCGTCATGCGCTCCTGCATGGGCTTCGGGACGCGGCCGCCGTAAACGGGCACGCAGAAATAGATCAGCGCGTCGGCGTCGGCCTCGGCGTCATAGGCGTCCACGATGATATCCACCGGGGGACATTCGGCGTATTTGCCAATGGCCTCGGCCACCTTCTGGGTGCCGCCGGTGGGGCTGAAGTAATAAGCGAGCTTCTGTTTCATAGGGCATTCGTCCTTTCTGGTTTCGGTGTTGTTATTAGAATATCATTTTCTCCATACGCCTGTCAATCAACACTTTCGCGTTTTTCGGCACAAACGGCGAAAAATGCCGCCGGAATTGAAAAATCTTTTCCGTCCCAGGGGGATTCTTCGAAAATATTGTGTTGATTTTGTCGGGACAATCTGTTATAGTGTATAAGCCTGTAATTTTGTAAATCCAATGAACGTCCAGAACATCGAGAAAAAAGAAAACAACACCGCTTCCTTCCAGGTCGTCGTTGATGCCGCCACCTTTGACAAGGCTGTCGACGCGGTCTATCGCCGCAACAAGAGCGAAGTCTATATGCCCGGCTTCCGCAAGGGCAAGGCTCCCCGTCAGGTGATCGAGGGCTTTTACGGCAAGGAAGTTTTCTATGAAGAGGCCGTTGAGGATCTGGCTGACGAGGCTTTTTCCACCGGCTTTGCCGAGACCGGCCTGAAGATGGTCGGCCGTCCCAACATTGAGAACATCGACGTCTCCGATGAGAAGGTCCTGACCTACACCTTCGGCGTGGTTCTGTACCCCGTCGTGAAGCTGGGCGAGTATCGCGGCATCAAGGCCAAGAAGCCCGAGGTGGACTTTGACGAAGCCAGAGTCACCGAGGAGCTGGAGGCTGTGCGCAAGCGCAACGCCCGTCTCATCGACGTGGAGCGTCCCGCCCAGAACGGCGACCGCGTGACCATCGACTTCGAGGGCTTCGTGGATGAGGTCGCTTTCGACGGCGGCAAGGGCGATGATTACGATCTGGAGCTGGGCAGCGGCACCTTCATCCCCGGCTTTGAGGATCAGGTCGTCGGCATGTCCGTCGGCGAGACTCGCGACGTGAACGTCACCTTCCCCGAGGAGTACACCCCTGAGCTGGCCGGCAAGGCCGCCGTGTTCAAGGTCACCCTCAAGGGCGTCCAGGAGCAGGAGCTGCCTGAGCTGGACGACGAGCTGGCCAAGGACATCTCCGACTTCGACACCATGGCCGAGTACACCGATCACCTCCGCGAGGACCTGAAGAAGAAGTTCGACGAGGAGCAGGAGAGCGCCTACAGCGCTCAGCTGATGGAAGCTGCCATCAACACCATGGAGGTCGAGGTTCCCGACGTCATGGTGGAGGACAAGCTGGAAGAGCAGCTGCGCACCTATGCCAGCTCCATGGGCATGATGCCGATGGATATGACCCGCGACGAGATTCTGAAGGCCATCCAGATCGACTGGAACACCTGGAGCGGCGTTATGCGTCCCCAGGCCAACTTCGAGCTGCACACCGAGCTGCTGCTGGATGCCATTGCCGAGGCTGAGAAGGTCGAAGTCTCCGACGAGGACTTCGAGCAGGCTCTGAAGGACATGGCCGAGACCTACGGCATGGAGGCTGATCAGGTCCGCCAGTATGTGAACGCCGACGTGGTCCGCACCGACCTGGCCCGCCGCAAGGCTGCCCAGATCATCCGCGAGGCTGCCATCGACGCCGAGCCCGATCCGGCTCCCGAGGCTCCCGCCGCTGAGGAAGCCCCCACTGCTGAGGAAGCTCCCGCCGCCGAGTAATCCACAGGGTTTTAATTTCATACAAACCGGCTATGCTCTCTTGGGTAAGCGATTTTTGAAAGGAGCATAATAACATGAGTTTGGTACCGTATGTTGTGGAGCAGACCTCCCGCGGGGAGCGCTCTTATGACATTTTCTCCCGCCTGCTGAACGATCGCATCGTCATGCTGTGCGAGGAGGTCAACGACACCACGGCAAGTCTCGTGGTCGCACAGCTGCTGTATCTGGAGGCCCAGGACCCGGATAAGGACATTCAGTTCTATATCAACAGTCCCGGCGGCAGCGTCACCTCCGGCTTTGCGATCTACGATACGATGCAGTATATTAAGCCCGATGTCAGCACCATCTGCATCGGCATGGCCGCCAGCATGGGCGCGTTCTTGCTGTCCAGCGGCGCCAAGGGCAAGCGCATTGCCCTTCCCAACGCCGAGATCATGATCCACCAGCCCTCCGGCGGCAGCCGGGGCCAGGCCACGGACATCCAGATCCAGGCGGCGCAGATCCTGCGCATCAAGGATAAGCTGAATCGCATTCTGGCTGAGAACACAGGCAAGCCTGTGGAGACCATCGCAGCCGACTGCGAGCGCGACAACTATATGACCGCCGACGAAGCCCTGGAATATGGACTCATCGACAAGGTCATCTACAAGCGTTAAAGTAGCACCATGGGAGGGAGCGCAAGCTTCCTCCCATCCAGACTATTTTCGGAACACAAAAAAGGGGAATCTGAATCCATGGCAAGAAACGACGACAAGAAAAATCTGCGCTGCTCCTTCTGCGGCAAACCGCAGTCTCTGGTAGAGCGTTTGATTGCCGGCAACGGCTCTTATATCTGCGATGAGTGCATCCGTCTGTGCATGAGCATCATCGACGAGAGCTACGAGCCGGAGATGGTCGGCCCCGGTTCCATCGACTTCGGCCTCAACGAGCACAACCTCCCGAAGCCTGCGGAAATCCGGGCAAAGCTGGATGAGTATATCATCGGCCAGGAGCGCACCAAGATTGCGCTGGCCGTTGCGGTTTATAACCACTATAAACGCATTCTCCACGGCGACAGCAGCGACGTGGAGCTGCAAAAGAGCAACATTCTTCTGATTGGTCCCACCGGCAGCGGCAAGACCCTCTTCGCCCAGACTCTGGCGAAGATGCTGAACGTGCCCTTTGCCATCGCCGACGCCACCACCCTCACCGAGGCCGGCTATGTGGGCGAGGATGTGGAAAACATCCTCTTGAAGCTGCTGCAGGCCGCGGACTTCGATGTGGAGCGGGCCCAGCGGGGCATCATCTATATCGACGAGATTGATAAAATCGCCCGCAAGGGAGAGAATACCTCCATCACCCGTGACGTCTCCGGCGAGGGCGTGCAGCAGGCTCTGCTGAAGCTGCTGGAGGGCACCGTGGCCAACGTTCCGCCCCAGGGCGGCCGCAAGCACCCCCACCAGGAGTTCATCCACGTGGACACCACCAATATTCTCTTCATCTGCGGCGGCGCCTTCGACGGCATCGACAAGATCGTGGAGCAGCGCATGGACAAGCGCTCTCTGGGCTTCGGCGCCGAGATCAAGAGCGCCAAGGACCGGGACCTGAGCGAGATCATGGAGAATGTCAACCAGCACGATCTGCTGAAGTTCGGCATCATCCCGGAGCTCATCGGCCGTATGCCGGTGCTCACCAGCCTGAACAACCTCAGCCGGGAGGACCTCATCCGCATCCTCACCGAGCCGAAAAACGCTCTCACCAAACAGTATGAGGCGCTCATGCGCTATGACGATGTGGATCTGGTCTTCGAGCCTGACGCCCTGGGCGCCATGGCGGACAAGGCCATCGCTTTGGAGATCGGCGCCCGCGGTCTGCGCAGCGTCATGGAGAAGATCATGACGAACATTCTCTATTCCGTTCCCTCCGATCCCACCATCGATCAGGTGATCATTACCGCTGCCTGTGTGAGCGGCGATGAGGAGCCGGTGGTGCACCACCGCCAGAGCGCCAGCGCCTGAATGGAAGCAATTCCCTGCGAAAGGACGAACTATGGAGCTTTCCAATTTTACCTTTGATACCGTACGCCACTTTCCCATGATGGCCCTTCGCGGCCTGACGATTTTCCCCGGCATGATGATGAACTTCGACGTGGAGCGCAGCGGCTCTATCGCCGCGCTGGATCGCGCCATGAAGGACGACCAGCTGATCTACCTTGCCGGCCAGAAGGACATCGCCATCGATGTGCCTACTACCGAGGACATCTACACTGTGGGCACCGTTGCGCGCATCAAGCAAATGATGAAGCAGCCCGGCGGCAAGACCGTCCGCGTCCTGGAGCGGGGCAGAACCGTCACCGCCCGGCGCACCATGGACGGCTTTGAGGCCATGGTGGAGCCCATGCCGGATGTGCAGGAGCGGAATACCGCCAAGGCGGACGCCCTGATCCGCCACTGCTGCGATCTCTTCGACGACTATATCCATGCCTCGGGCCATCTGGCGCCGGAGGCCATCATCAACATCCTCGGCAGCACCAATGCCGCCTTCGTGGCGGACTTCATCTCCCAGCATGTTTTCTTCCGCCCGGAGGTGAAGCAGTCCCTGCTGGAGGAGGTGCGCCCCACCAAGCGCCTGGCCGCTCTGGGGAAGCATCTGGCCCGGGAGATCGAGGTGCTGCAGCTCCAGCGCGATCTGGAGGAGGCCGCACAGGAGCGGGTGAACCAGCAGCAGCAGGAGTACTACCTCCGCGAGCAGATGAAGGTCATCCAGAACGAGCTGGGCGAGGGCGGCGACGACGATGAGGACAACTACGCCGACCGCATCCGCGACCTGCATCTGGCCGAGGATTCGGAAAAGCACCTGATGAAGGAAGTCCGCCGCCTGAAAAAGCAGCCCTTCGGCTCTTCTGAGGCGTCGGTCATCCGCAACTATCTGGACGTCTGTCTGGACATTCCCTGGAATACCCGCACCAAGGAGACCCTGGACATCGCGCTGGCCCAGAAGACCCTGGATGCCGACCACTATGGTCTGGAGAAGGTCAAGGAGCGCATCATCGAGTCTCTGGCGGTTCGCCAGCTGACCCCGGACGCCCGGGGTACGGTGCTGTGCCTGGTGGGCCCTCCGGGCACTGGCAAGACCAGCATCGCCATGAGCGTGGCCCACGCCCTGAATCGGAAGCTGGCCCGCATCTCACTGGGCGGCGTCCATGACGAGGCGGAGATTCGCGGCCACCGGCGCACCTATGTGGGCGCCATGCCCGGCCGTATCGTCAGCGGCCTGATTACTGCCGGCAGCATGAACCCGGTCATGGTCCTGGACGAGATCGACAAACTGGGCAGCGACTACCGGGGCGACCCCTCCTCGGCGCTGCTGGAGGTTCTGGACGGCGAGCAGAACAACCGCTTCCGGGACAACTTCCTCGAGATTCCCATCGATTTTTCCGATATTTTCTTCATCACCACCGCCAATACTACCTCCACCATTCCGCGTCCGCTGCTGGACCGCATGGAGGTCATCGAGCTGACCAGCTATACCGATGAAGAAAAGCTGCGCATCGCCAAGCGCCATCTGCTGCCCAAGCAGCGCAAAAAGCACGGCCTGAACGGCAATCAGCTCCGCGTCAGCGACGCCGCCATCCGGGAGATCATCACCCTGTACACCCGGGAATCCGGCGTCCGCACTCTTGAGCGTGAGCTGGCAGCCGTCTGCCGCAAGACTGCCCGAAAGATTGCAGCCGGGGAGTGCCGCAGCGTGACCGTCCGCGCCGGCGCCCTGGACGATTTCCTGGGACCCGCCCGGTTCCAGCCGGAGAAGCTTTACGCCAAAGACGAGATTGGCCTGGTGCGCGGGCTCGCCTGGACCAGCGTGGGAGGCGACGTGGAAGTCAGCGCCGTGGAGGGAACCGGCAAGCTGGAGCTCACCGGCAACCTGGGCGATGTGATGAAGGAGTCCGCCCGGGCCGCCATCACTTATATCCGCAGCCGCGCGGACGTGCTGGGTATCGATCCGGAGTTCTACCGCAAGCAGGACATCCACATCCATTTCCCCGAAGGCGCCATCCCCAAGGACGGCCCCAGCGCCGGCATCACCATTTGTATTGCCGTGATCTCTGCTCTGACGGAGCAGCCCGTACGCCGAGATCTGGCCATGACCGGTGAGATCACCCTCCGTGGCCGCATCCTGCCCATCGGCGGACTGAAGGAAAAGACCATGGCGGCCCTTCGCACCGGCTGCACCACGGTCATCATCCCCGCCGAGAACGAAAAGGACCTGGCGGAGATCGACCAGACGGTCCGCAGCGCCCTGAACTTCGTCACCACCGATCACGTGGACAAGATTCTGGACGTGGCCTTCGGCCATCGTTTCCGCAAAAAGAGAACCCCCAAGAGCGACAAGTCCGACCACATGGGGGCAGATTTGAGACAATAAACAGACAACAGGTGAATTATGGCATCGGTAAACCTTAACAACGCGGAATTCATCAAATCCGCCGCGGACCCCAAGGGATTTCTGAAAACCAACGCCCCCAGCATCATCTTCGCCGGGAAGTCCAACGTGGGAAAGTCCTCGGTCATCAACCGGATTCTGAACCGTAAGAACTTCGCCCGCGTGGGCGCTCACCCCGGCAAGACCATCCACGTCAATTATTTCTTCATCGATAAGAAGCTCTATTTCGTGGATCTGCCCGGCTACGGCTACGCCAGCGTGGCCAAGACCGAGCGGGAGCGCTGGGGCAAAATGATGGAGGCTTTCTTTTCCGACCCGGAGCGTTTCGACCTGGGCGTCATGATCGTGGACGCCCGCCACAAGCCCACCAAGGACGACGTGACCATGGCCGGGTGGTTTCATGACACCGGCTGCCCGCTGATCGTGGTGGCCAACAAGGTGGACAAGCTGAAAAAGTCCGAGATTGAGCCCAACATGAAGGTCATTGCCGAGACGCTTTCGCTCACGCCCGAAACCCTCCTGATCCCGTTTTCCGCCGAAAAGGGAACTGGAAAGGAGCTTCTGGTGGCAGAGCTCACGAAGCTTGCGAGATAAAGAGAGGTAGCTATGAAAGACGAACAATGGTTTGAAGAGATGGAGCGCCGCATCCCCACCGGCGAGGTGCGTACCCGATTCGCGCCCAGCCCCACGGGATATATGCATGTCGGCAATCTGCGCACCGCGCTGTACACCTATCTGATTGCCCGGCACAACCAGGGCAAGTTCATCCTCCGCATTGAGGACACCGACCAGGGCCGTCTGGTAGAGGGCGCCGTGGACGTGATCTACAAGACCATGGCCCAGTGCGGTCTGCAGCACGACGAAGGTCCGGACGTGGGCGGTCCCGTGGGCCCCTACATTCAGACCGAGCGCCGGGGCTTCTATAAGGAATACGCCGAGCGGCTGATCCAGCGCGGCCACGCCTACCGCTGCTTCTGCGACAAGTCTGATGCCGAGGAGGAGAACGTCTCCGAGGGCGTCGCCATCCACAAGTATGACGGCCGCTGCTCCCGCCTGAGCGCCGAGGAGATCCAGGCCAATCTGGACGCGGGCAAGCCCTATGTCATCCGCCAGAAGATCCCCCAGGAGGGACAGACCACCTTCCATGACGAGATCTTCGGCGATATCACCGTGGAGAACAGCACCCTGGACGACCAGGTGCTGATGAAGCGGGACGGCCTGCCCACCTACAACTTCGCCAACGTCATCGACGACCACCTGATGGGCATCACCCACGTGGTGCGCGGCTCGGAGTATCTCTCCAGCACGCCAAAGTACAACCTGCTTTACGAGGGCTTCGGCTGGGAGATTCCCAAGTATATCCACTGCTCGCCGGTCATGCGTGACCAGCACAACAAGATGTCCAAGCGCCACGGCGACCCCTCCTATGAGGATTTGATCGCCCAGGGCTATGTGACCGAGGCTGTAGTGAACTACGTGGCCCTCCTGGGCTGGGCGCCCGGCGGCGAGCAGGAGATCTTCTCCCTGGAGGAACTGGTGGACGCCTTCGACGTGAAGGGCATTTCCAAGTCCCCGGCCATCTTCGATATCGTGAAGCTGCGCTATTTCAACAGCGCCTACCTCCGCGCCATGGCGCCGGAGAGATTTGCTGCGCTCGCGGAGCCCTTTATCCGCGAGACGGTGAAGAATCCCGCCATCGACACTGCCGCCATTTCGGCTCTCCTGCAGCAGCGCTGCGAGGTGCTGACGGAGATTCCTGAGAAGGTGGACTTCTTCGAGGCCCTGCCGGACTATGATTTGGCGCTTTATGCCAACAAAAAGAACAAGCTGAAGCCGGAGGACTCTCTCGAGCTGCTGCGCCTGGTGCGCCCGCGGCTGGAGGCTGTCTCCGACTGGACGCCGGAGAACATCCTTGCGGTGCTCAGCGGCCTTGCTGAGGAGCGGGAGACCAAGATCGGCAAGATCATGTGGCCCGTGCGCATCGCCGTTTCCGGCAGAGCCGTCACCCCCGGCGGTCCGGTGGAGATCTGCTCCATTCTCGGCAAGGAGGAATCCCTGCGGCGCATGGACGCCGGTCTTGCGAAGCTGGAAGGAGCCGCACAATGAAGCGCAAAGGCGTTGGCCGCCTGATTCCCTGGCTGGTTGCGCTGGACGTGCTGCTGCTGGCGGCCTTTCTGATCATCCGCATGTCTGCGCCTACTGCGCCTGCGGCGGCCGGAACGGCTTCGGCAAAGAATAATGTCCCGCTGCCTCCGGCCCCGGAAGTGGTGGAGACGCCTGCGCCCTTCTCCTTCGGTGACGAGCCGGAGCAGCTGTTGATCGATAACTCCGACGCCGGACGCCCGGCAGCTACCGCGATTCCGGTGAAGGACTCTTCGAAGGACGTGACGCTGGTTTCCGGCAGCTTCGCCATGCGGGGCGGCCCGAACTTCTCTCTCTATCTGGACAAGGAGACCTTCCAGCTCATCGAAATGGAGGGCCGCTGCTACTTTGCTCCGGTGAGCGAATCCGGCACGCTGTATCTGGAGATTGCCTACCATCCCGGCAGTGCCGCACAGAATCTCTCCGGCTCCATTTTGTGGGACTACGGCGTGATCATCCAGTCCGACGATCCCGAGCAGGTGGAGCTGAGTGGCCAGAGCGCCCTGCATCTCAAGGCCAAGACCATGGAGACCCAGATCGAATCCTGGCTCGTGGATGTGGAGGGCGGCTGCGTGTCCCTGACGCTCTGCGCCCCCGGCGGCGACACCACCGAAGATCATCAGGCATTGGTGGCCTATGCCCAGACCTTTGCCATCGAAAAGTAAATCGACACACATAAAAACACCCGTTTCTGCCACACTAAACAGGACAGAAAGGGTGTTTTTTATGAAACGGAAAACCAAGGTGCTCCTGATCTCCTATGGCGCTGCGCTGCTGGTGGTGTTCAATGCCGCGCTGCTGGCCTGTCATGTGGGCGCAGAGGGATACCGGACGCGGCTGGATGTTCATGCCAACCGCGCCTTCAGCGAGGCATTCAATGCCATTGAGACCCTGGATGAGAGCCTGCGGAAGCTGCCCTTCGCTTCAGACGCCGCCATGGAAAACGAGGTATGCACCGAGATCTACGGCGACGCCCAGCGGGTGGAGACGGCACTCTCCACGCTTCCGGTGGAGTTGGACGCTCTGGAACAGATCAGCCGGCACATTTCCACCGCCGGAGACTATGCTGGCGTGCTGGCTCGCGCGGCGGCGGAAGGGGAGCGCATTACCGAGGAATCCAAATCCGTGCTCACAGCGCTCTCTGACGTGAACGCTCAGCTTTATGAAGCTCTGGGAACCCTGCGTCAAGCCCTGAACGACGGTGCCGTGGTGCCGGAGCACTATGACCGTTTGACAGACGCCCTGGACGATCTGGAGCACGAAACCGAGTCTGCCGCAGACACCCTGGACGCGGAGCTGCACACCCTGGCAGCGGATTTCAAAGCCGTCCCGGCCCTTACCTATGACGGCGTTTATTCCGACCACAGCGGCGACAGACCGCTGGCCCTGGAAGGTATGGACGAGGTGCCGCAGGAGCAGGCCCGGCGGAATGCGGGGGCCTTCCTGGGGTGTGACCCGGCGTCTCTGGAGCCATTGGACAAGGCAGAGGGTACCATCCCTTGCTGGCGCTTCCGATTGGCGCAAAACGGTGAGACTACCGTGGCTGTGACGGTGCAGGGCGGGGAAGTGCTGCGGGTCCTGGCCTCGGAGCAGAGCAATATCTCCCAGGACACTGACGCTGCACTTCAGTTTCTCACTGACCACGGATACCCGGACATGCAGCCGTTTTCGGAGGAAGCCAATCGGTATGTTCCGGTGCAGGAAAGCGTGTTTCTGCTGGCCGATGGGGTGACGCTTCTGCTTGCCAAAGACGGAAGCATATTGTGCTTCGACGCCGAGGATTACCTCATGCACCATACCCAGCGGGACCTTTCTGTGTTTCAGTCCAATCTTGATCTGTCCAACGCATTGCCGGAAGGCGTCACGGTTTCCGATCCGCGAAAGGTCCTGCTGCCATCTCCCGGCGGTCGGGAACGCCCCTGCCTGGAGTTCATATGTACGGCGGCGGACGGCACTGTCTGCGTCCTGGATTACAATCTGGAAACCGGCCGTCAGGAGCGGATTGCCCTGACCTCCGAAATCCGCTGAACCACTTGTCAAGGTCCGGAAAGCGCGGTATAATGGCGAAAGAAAACAGAAGGAAGTGTTACTATGGACTATACCGCTTATCTGGAGTCGCTGCGGGGTAAGCGCATCGGCGTCATCGGTTTCGGCGTCAGCAATGTGCCGCTGGCGAACGCGCTTCTCGATGCCGGATGTGACGTTACGATCTGCGACCGGAGAAGCTTGGATTCCCTCGGGGACGACGGCGCTGCGGCACAGGCCAAGGGCGCGAAGTTCTGCCTCGGGGAAGCATATCTGGACCATCTGGAATTTGATGTGATCTTCCGCACGCCCGGCGTCCTGCCCACGGTGCCGCAGCTGGCCGCCGCCAAAGAAAATGGCGCCATCCTGACCTCGGAGATGGAGGCCTTCTGCGCCCTCTGTCCCTGCAGGATCATTGCCATCACCGGCAGCGACGGAAAGACCACCACCTCCACGGTCACGTCGGAGCTATTGAAGCACGCGGGCTACACCGTCCATCTGGGCGGCAACATCGGCACGCCGCTTTTCACCCGTCTCCCGGAGATTCAGCCCACCGACATGGTGGTGCTGGAGCTCAGCTCCTTCCAGCTCCACAGCATGGACTGCCACCCGGACGTGGCGGTGATCACGAACATCGCCCCGAACCATCTGGACGTGCACAGTGATTTTGAGGACTATGTGACCGCCAAGCAGAACATCTATCGCCATCAGAGCCCGGATCAGGTGCTGGTGCTGAACCGCAAGGACGCCCATACGGACGCCTGCGCCGCCGAAGCACCCGGCACGGTGCGTTATTTCAGCAGTGTCGGCCCGGTGGAGAACGGTGTCTATGTGGAAGATGGCGTCATCTATCATGCAGTGAATGGTACGGCGGAAGCGATTATGAACGCTGCGGACATCCGCATCCCCGGCGCCCACAACGTAGAGAACTACATGGCCGCCTTCGCCGCCCTGGAGGGTTTGATCTCCAAGGAGGACTGCGTGGCCGTGGCCAAAGCCTTCCCCGGCGTGCCCCACCGGATGGAGCTGGTGCGGGAGGTCAGCGGCGTACGGTTTTATAACGACTCCATCGCCTCCAGTCCCAGCCGCACCATCGCGGGACTCCACGCCTGGCCGGCGCCGCCCATCATCCTTCTGGGCGGACACGACAAGCACATCCCCTTTGACGCCCTGGGTGACGAGCTCTGCCTCCACGCCAAGGCAGCGGTCCTCTGCGGTGAGACGGCTGCGCGCATTCGGGATGCCATCACGGCCTCGAAGCACTATGACCCCGCCAAGTTCCCGGTGGAAGAGCGGGATGATTTCCGTGAAGCCATCGAGCTGGCCTATGCTATGGCTCAGCCCGGCGATCTGGTGGCCCTGAGCCCGGCCTGTTCCAGCTTCGACAAATTCAAAAACTTTGCCCAGCGGGGCGACATCTTCCGCAGCATTGTAAACGACCTGCCGGAGAAATAAGCTCAAAACAGAAAAGACTGTGAAGCAGTTTGCTTCACAGTCTTATTTCTTCGATTTCCGTCACGGTCAGTATGCCGTCCGCCACCCGGAACTTCACATTCATGCCGGCAAAGCCCAGGCCGTAAATGCGCTCCGGGTCATCCTGATACCGGGGCCGCGGGTCCTGCCGCAGCACGCCCAGCAGCGCTGAGCGCTTGTCCTTCGGCACTTGCTCCAGCAGCGCGTCGGGGAACACCACCTCCAGGGAGGGCATGGCCGTCGTGGTGGTAAACCCGCCTGCTGCCTCGGGATGACAATCGGCGTAGGGCACATAGGGCTTGATGTCAAAAATCGGCGTTCCGTCCATGAGGTCTGCCCCCGCGATCCGCAGCACCGGCCCCAGCTCCGGGTCTGATTCAATGCCCAGCAGCTGCACGCAGCTGAGCCCGATGGGATTGGGCCGGAAGGGAGAGCGGGTGGCGAACACGCCCATGCGCACATTGCCGCCCAGCCGGGGCGGTCGCACCGTGGGACTCCAGTCTCTGCGCTTGGCCTCGGAAAACTCCCAGATCAGCCAGATATGGCTGAAATCCTCCAGTCCCCGCACTGCGTCCATGACGCGAAACTCTGGCTCGAACACGATCCGGGCTTCCAGCTCCGGCACCACGCCGCTTTGGCGGGGAATGCCGAACTTCTCCGGAAAATCGCTCCGGATTCTCGCCACCGGTCTCATGCGTTTTCTCCTTCAAACTGCTGGCAGACGTGCTTCACGCAGCATGCTTCGCATATGGGCTTTCTGGCGTCACAGACGGCTCTGCCGTGGAGCACCAGCCGGTGGCAGAAATCGCTGCTCTTCTCCGGCGGCAGAATGGGCTGCAGCGCCCGTTCAATTTTTACCGGGTCCTTCAGACCATCCACCAGCCCCATCCGGTTGGACAGCCGGATGCAGTGGGTGTCCACCACGATGGCAGGCTTGTGATACACGTCGCCCAAAATGAGATTCGCGGTCTTTCTGCCCACGCCGGGCAGCGCCACCAGCGCTTCCATGGTGTCCGGCACGATGCCGCCGTGCTCCGCCAAGAGCACCTGGGCGCACTTTACGATGTCCCGGGCCTTGGAGCGGAAAAAGCCGCAGCTGTGGATGTACTGCTCCACCTCCTGCACATCGGCCTCCGCAAAAGCCTGCAGGGTGGGGAAGCGCTCATAGAGCGCCGGGGTCACCTGATTGACTCGCTCATCGGTGCATTGGGCTGCCAGACGCACGGCAAACAGCAGCTCATAGGCTTTTTCATAGTCCAGCGTGCATTCCGCCAGCGGGTATTCCTGCTCCAGGCAGGAGATGATTTCGCTTATTTGTTCCGGTGTCCGCATCGTTTACCTCGATTCCAGCAGCACCACCGCGTGGGCGGCGATGCCCTCTTTTGCACCCGTGAAGCCCAAGCCCTCTTCGGTGGTGGCCTTCACGGAGACCTGTGAAATGTCGCATCCCATGGCATCGGACAGAATCTGACGCATCTTCAGAATGTGGGGCGCCAGTTTCGGCGCCTGGGCCAGAACAGTGATGTCCGCATTTCCCAAACAGAAGCCTGCGTCGGAAACGCGCTTCATGACCTCCCGCAGCAGCCGGATGCTGTCGGCGCCTTCATAGGCGGGATCGTTGTCAGGGAAGAGATGCCCGATGTCTCCCATGGCCAGGGCACCCAGCAGCGCATCCATCAGCGCGTGGGTGAGCACGTCCGCGTCGGAATGACCCAGCAGACCCACGGTGTGAGGAATCTCCACGCCGCCCAGAATCAGCTTCCGGCCCTCTACCAGCTTGTGCACGTCATAACCATGACCGATGCGCGTCATTTGCTTCGCCTCCTGATGATCTCCTCCGCCAGCGCCACATCCGGCGCGGTGGTAATCTTGATGTTCTCCTCTGAGCCCTCCACCGCCATGATCTTCAGACCCAGCGCCTCCACGGCGGAGCAGTCATCGGTGATGGGCAGTTTGTTTTTGATGGCCTCGGTCAGCGCCGCGCGGATTAAGTCCGCCTGGAACACCTGAGGCGTTTGCACGGCGGCAAGCCCGTCCCGGGGCGGCGTGCTGATCAGATATCCATCCTGCAGCACTTTGACCGTGTCCTTCAGCGGCAGCGTGGGGGCTGCGGCCTGACATTTCTCTGCCATCTCATAGGTCGCACGGATCAAATCCGGGGTGACCAGGGGACGGGCGGCATCGTGGATGCCGATGGTGGTGGCCCGATCACTGACAGCCAGAACACCCGCCAGCGAGGATTCCGCCCGGGTGCTGCCGCCGGCGACCACCTGCCGGAGCTTGGAAAGCCCCAGTTTGTCCCGCAGGGCCGCAAACTCTTCGATGCGGTCCATACGGGTCACCAGCACCAGTTCATCGATGCAGGCTGTGGCCTGAAAGACCGTCAGCGTCCGTTCGATGACCGGCACGCCGCCCACCTGCAGGGTCAGCTTGTCCTGCCCCAGCCGGGTGGAGGAACCTGCCGCCAC
>CAMHRJ010000018.1 GCA_946187475.1 uncultured Clostridia bacterium
ATGTCCGCTCCGCAGGCCAGGAGCTGATTGGTGATATCCTGCAGCTCATGAAGTGGGATCAGCGGCTTTTCAAACAGCGCGCTGCCCCCGCCGGAGAGCAGGAACAGCACCGTGTCGTCCTCCCGCAGATCCGCCGTCAGCTTCAGCGCCGCCTCTCCCGCGAGGACGCTGTTTTCATCCGGAACGGGATGCCCCGCCTCAAAGCAGCGCAGACCGGAAAGCGGTTCGTCAAAATGGCCGTATTTGCTGATGACGAGCCCTTCTGTCACCGGCACCGCGAGAACAGACAACGCCGCCTGAGCCATGCGGGGCGCCGCCTTGCCGGCCGCGATCAGAAACACGCGGCCCGGATACTGCTTTCCCAGCAGCGCACGGCGCACAGCGCCCTCCGGCATCACGGCGTTGATGGCGGTATAGGCGGCTTTTTCCGCGTCGATCCGAAGTTTACGATTCATAGCTGACTCCTTTGTAGCGCAACAGCCCCGGCAGAAGCCGGGGCTGTAATGATTTTTGTTTATCTGCCGATCTGGATCCCGGAGAGGTACTCATAGTACTGGGCGATGGCGCTGTGATCCTTGTTCCCGCCTTCGTGATTGTGCATCCACTGGAGGATCTCCTGTACGGAGGCCGTCATGGGAACGGGCGCGCCGACAGCGTGGGCGCAGTCCAGGGCGTTGTTCAGATCCTTGATGTGCAGGTCGATTTTGAAGCCGGGCTTGTCGTTGCCCGCGATCATCATGGGAGCCTTGGCGTTCATGACGGTGGAGCCGGCCAGCCCGCCGCGGATCGCATCAAAGACCAGGTTGGGATCCACGCCCGCTTTCTGGGCCAGGGTCAGAGCCTCGGCCAGTGCCTGGATGTTGCAGGCCACGATGATCTGGTTGGCGAGCTTCGTGGTGTTGCCCGCGCCTACGTCGCCGCAGCGCACCACGGAGGAGCCCATGGCGGAGAGCATCTCTTTGTATTTGTCAAACACGTCCTGCTTGCCGCCCACCATGATGGAGAGCGTGCCGTCGATGGCCTTGGGCTCGCCGCCGGAGACCGGGGCGTCCAGCATTTCGACGCCGTAAGGCGCGACGCCTTCGCACAGGGCCTTGGAATCGACGGGGTTGATGGAGCTCATGTCGATGAAGGTGGATCCGGCCTTCATGTGCGCTGCCACGCCGTTTTCGCCCAGCATGACGGACTTGACCTGGGGGCCGTTAGGGAGCATGGTGATGACCACATCGCAGCTCTCGGCCACTTCGATATAGCTGCCGGACTTGGCGCCCGCGGCAACAAGAGGCTCACACTTGGCCATATTGCGGTTGGAGACCGTTACGTCATACCCCGCTTTCACGAGATTTAAAGCCATGGGCTTGCCCATGATACCCATTCCGATAAAACCGATTTTCATATGCAAAGCTCCTTTTCTCATTTGATGAGCCTATTATACGGATCTGCGGCAAAATGGTATATTCTCATTTTTGCCAAACTGTCTTGAAATTTGATGAATCTGTGATACACTGAAAACAGATCATAAAAAGGGGGTTGCCGCTATGGCCTTAATGGATCTGCCCCTTGGCGAACGCCTGCAGGTGCTGCAGGATCTGCTGTCCTGTACGGGAAAAATGTACGCCTGGTGTTATGACGCCGAAGGCAAGCTGATCGACACCAACTGCCCGGACAAGGTCCTGGACCAGGTCTTCTTTTCTTCCGGCTGCATGGAGGCGGTGCAGAATCACGCTAAGGCGCACCGCCAGCCGATCCTGCTGAGCAACCACTACGGTCTGAGCTGGAGCGCGGCCTTTGAGTTTGAAGGGGACGAGCTCCAGCGTATCCACGTTTTCGGCCCAACGACCACCACAGAGCTGAGCTATGACGGCATCAGCAAGGCGGTGCAGAGCGCCAAGATCCCCAACCGCTGGCGGCCGAAGCTCATCAAGATCCTGCAGCGGATCCCGGTGGTCTCAACCATCGACTTCTTCCGTCAGACGCTGATGCTGCACTACTGTATCACCGGCGAACAGCTGACCAACGCGGATATCGCGTTTTTTGAACCGGCACTCAAGCAGGGTGAACGGGAGCCTGTGATCCGAAAGGACCGCATGAACACCTACCGCACGGAGCAGGCCCTGATGCGCATGGTGAGTGAGGGAGACCTCAACTACAAATCCGTACTCCATGACGCCGCCTCCGCCAGCCGCGGCGTCCAGGCCGGGCAGATGGGCTCGCTGGAGCAGGTACGGGTATCGCAGATCGTGTTCATCTCTCTCTGCACCCGCGCGGCGATCCAGGGCGGGCTTTCGCCGGAGGTGGCCTATTCCCGGGGTGACGCCTATATTCAGGACATCCTGGACTGTAAGACCGTGGCTGACGCCGCGCACATCGGACACACCATGTACGACGATTTCATCCATCTTGTCCACAAAGGGCGCGCCAATCCCAATCTCTCGCCCCAGATCCAGAGCTGCTGCGATTATATCGAGCTGTACGCGGAGGACAAGCTGACGCTTGCGGAGATCGCCTCCCACATCGGCTATGCGGACTATTATCTCTCCCGGAAATTCAAAACAGAGACCGGTTTCAGTATCAACGACTATATCAAAATTGTCAAGGTGGAAAAAGCCAAGACGCTGCTTCTTTCTTCTGATCTGAGCATTCAGGACATCTGCGACCGGCTGCACTTCGGCTCCCGCAGCTTCTTTGCCGAGACTTTCAAGGAGATCGCCGGCATCCCGCCCGCCGCCTTTCGGGAACAGAACATGAAACGATAAAAGAACAGGCTTTCGGCGCTTCTTCGCCGAAAGCCTGTTTGTGTCAGGTCTTGGTATTATTCTTACTGCTTTGCTTTTTTAGCCGCTTTCTTCGCGTCTTTTTTCGCTTTCTTGTCGAGATACTTCTGGTTCTCCGTGTCGAAGTCCAGTCCCTTCTTCTCGCAATACTCTTTCAGTTCCCTGACGCGGTTCTCCTCGGCTTCCTTCTGCTGCTGGGCGATCTCGGCCTTCATCTGCTCCTCGTGGGAGACATAGGGGATGCCCTTGGCTGCGCACTCGGCCTTCTTGCGCTCGATGAGTGCGTGGGTGACCTCCGGCATGCGCTTGTCAATATCAAAGAAGAACACGAAGAGGACAAGGAACAGCAGCGCGGTCAGCGCGATGGCGCCCTGGTAGGAGAAGTTGATCCAGGTGGTGGCGCCTGCGGTCTGGTCGGCGTAGATCTCGACCAGCTTGCCCTTCTTCTCAACGGTGCCGATCATCTCGGGTGTCGTGTACTTGCTCATCATGAGGCCCAGGTTAAAGAGGCCCTGGCCGATGCCGTTGGCCAGCGAGTGCATGAAGCCGACCAGCGCGGCGGTCAGACCTTCCACGCGGACATGCTGGGAATATTCCACGTGGTCGATGGCGTCACCGGTGAAGCTCATCATGGTGTAGACGTAGAACATGGCGCCCACGCCGCCGAGACCGGTACCGGCATAGACAGGCAAGGTGCTGCCGGCGCCGAAGAAGGCGATCAGCGCGCCCACGAAGGCGATGGCGGAGCCGAGAATGATCATCTTGGTGCGGCCGAACTTTTTGATGAGGGGCAGCACGACAAAGAGCATCGGGCCCATGGGCGCCATGGCGATCATGGTGAAGCGGGCCTGGATGGCGGCCGCCTCGCCGTAGGCGTTGCCCGCGACGACCCAGCCGGCGTAGTAGATCTGGGAGACGCTCTTGAGGGCGTTGAGTACCTGATAGACAAAGATCAGGATGATGAACATGACCCAGTACTTGTCCTTGAGGCAGGCCTTGAGCTGGGTGCCGAAGCTGGCTTCCTTGACCTGAACCAGCTCGCCCTCGCCCTCGGTGGCGCGGCGCTCTTCGGTGATACGCTCACGGGTGTAGAAGTACTGGATGAAGGTCAGAGGCACGGCGATGGCGCACATGACGGCGAGAGACACCAGGTAGCCCTGCTTGTCGCCGCCGACGCTGTGGGAGATCACGGACAGGATCGTCGGGAACAGGATGGAAATGATGCCGGTGCCGATGTTCTTGGTGACCTGGCCGGCGATGGAGTTGCCGGAGCGCTGCTTGACGTTGCGGGTGGAAAGCGCGGCGGACAGCTCATAGGCCATGTACCACATGGTGTAGCCAACGGAATAGAACAGGTTATAGGAGATCACGACCCAGACAGCCTGGGCCTTGGCGCCCATATCCGGGATGGCGAACATCATGATGATGCTGGCCACCGTGATGGGCAGGGACAGGATGAACCAGGGGCGCAGCTTGCCCTGGCGGCACTTGGTGTTATCCAGCACCTTGGCCATCAGAACGTTGGTGATGGCGTCCAGCAGCTTCGAGAGCACCGGGAACACGACCATGAAGCTCGCGATCCACATGCCGCGGGTGACCGTGAAGCCCAGGGTATCGGTCAGATACTTGTTGAAATAGCTGTTGACAATGGACTGGAGCAGCATCACGCCGAAGGGGCCGGCCACATAGCCCAGCCAGCGCTCCTTACCGTGGACATTGGCGGAGGTGATCCGGGTGTTCCAGAACGGAGCTTCAAACCAGCCGCTCAAAAGTCCTTTCTTTGTTTTTGTATTCATGTGCATCCTCCTCATCAAATCTCCGGGATTGGGATGCAACCACGATAGCATGGAGTTTTTTACTTGTGTATTCGCAGATTCGCGTCAATGTTCTTGAATTTGTTTAGTTTGTGAAACAGACAGATTTCCCGACAAAAAAACGAATTTCATGCTACCACGGAGGGCGGAACACGATATAATAAGCAACAAACAAGGAGATGATGCTATGTCCGCAGCTCTGCACCAGATCGCCGTGATCTTTATCGGGATCCTGGCAGGCTTCGTCTGCCGTAAGGGAAAAGTCCTCAGCGAAGAGGGCACCGCCACGGTGTCGAACATCGTGGTCAAAATCATTTTACCATTCTATTTATTTAGTGCAATCCTAAATTCCGGCTCCGCGGTAGACCCCAAAGGCGTTCTGCTGACCCTCGGCCTGTCCTTTGGCATGTTCCTGCTCAGCGGGCTTGTGGCGCTCGTCATCGTTCCGCTACTCCGGCCGCCGGCAGGAGACAGAGGCGTCTATCTGTTTGAAACCATGTGCGGCAACGTGACCTATATCGGCATCCCGGTCTGCGCCGCGGTGCTGGGCGGAAACGCCGCGTTCTACGGCTCGCTCCTGAACATCCCCTATAATCTCCTGTGCTTCTCGCTGGGGATCTGGCTGCTGGCGGGAAAGCTGCCGCTGAAAAAGATCCTGAACCCGGCCTTCCTCTCAGGCGTCGCGGCGGCGATCCTCTATCTGCTGCGTGTGCCGGTGCCATCGGTGCTCCTGGACGGCTGCGCCTTCATCGGTCAGGCCACCTCGCCCTGCGCCATGCTAGTCATCGGCTCGGTGCTGGGCAGCGTCTCCTTCAAAGAAATCTTCACCGAGTGGCGGGCCATCCCCTATGTGCTGATCCGGCTTGTGGGGCTTGGCGCGCTGATGGCGCTGCTGCTGTCTTTTATAGATGTTGACCCGGTTCTGAAAGGCGTGGTGATCCTGATGGCCTCCATGCCCGCCGCCACCAATTCCACCATGCTCTGCACGATCTACGGCGGCAACCGTGCGCTGTCGGCCAAGCTAATCTTTCTCTCCACCGCCTTATCCATTGTGACGATCCCGCTCTGGGCGGCGGTTTACTTTGGATAGAACAACAATCAAGAAATGCGCTGACCTCAACGGTCAGCGCATTTCTTTTATCATTTCTTGAGCCGCGGCGATCCGATGCGCAATCACACGCCGGACAAGCGGCGAGGAAAGATCACTGTCAAAGCCGTGGTAGGAGCCGACAATTTCGTTAAGCTCCACTGAAACTCCGCCCTTTTGCAAGGCACTCGCAAAGGCCACAGCCTCGTCGTGCAGCACGTCGATCTCCTGCGGCTCGATGTAAGCAGGCGGCAGGCCGCTCAAGTCCTCACACCGGGCAGGAACCAGGCAGGGCAGCAGACTCTCGTCCGCGCCCTTCAAATACGCATCCCACATGGCCTTTGTCGCCTTGGGCGACCAGCAGGCGTCGGCGTACTTCTCATAGGAAGCATAAAGCTCCACCCGATCGTCCAGCACCGGATAGATCAGCATCTGGCCTTTGGGCTGAGGGCAGGCACGGCCGCGAAGGCCGATGCACAGCCCTGCAGTCAGAGCCGCTCCGGCGCTGTCACCGATCACCAGAAGCCGGGAGGGATCCACCGCATGCCGCTGCAGTTCCAGCCACACGGCCATGCAGTCATTCAGCTGTGTCGGCGCGGTGAACTGCGGCACCAGGCGATATTCCGGCAGAAAGACGCGGGCGTTCAAGCCCCTCGCATACTCGCAGCCCAGCGCCAGCGCGGAGGTCTGCACCGGCAGATAGAAGCCGCCGCCGTGGATCATCAGCACGCCGGGCAGCGGATCGTCGCTGCTCTCGGGTTCCACAACGAAGCATGGGATCTGCGCGCCGTCGGCTGCTTGGACAGAGATTTTCCGGCAGGCAAGTCCCTCCGGCGGCCGAAAGGCCGCCGTCTGCTTCTGGTGGGTCAGGCACAGGATCTTCAGCATCCCCGCCATGGCGGCTTTGCCAGGGTCAATGTCCGGCATTTTCTGCGGGGCTTTCAGTTCGGGAGAATAGGAATAGCTCATTGGTACTCGTAGGTCCGGCGGGCGATGCCCAACTCCTCGTTGGTGGGGATCACCAGCACACGGACGGCGGAATCGGCGGCAGATATGACTTTCTCGTTTTTCGCGTTCTTCTCCTCGTCCAGCTTCACGCCGAGCAGCCCCAGCTTTTCGCAGACACGCTCGCGGAGGAGCGCGGAATGCTCACCGATCCCGGCGGTGAATACCAAATAGTCGAGCCGCCCCAGATCCATGGCGAAGGCGCCGATGTAGTGGACGATGCCGGTGACGAACACATCAAGGGCGAGCTTTGCCCGCTCATTGCCGTTTTGCGCGGCCTCGATCACATAGCGCAGGTCGTTCGACACACCGGAGATGCCCAGCAGACCGCCCTTTTTCTGCAGCCCCTGCAAAATCTCCTCGTCGCTCATGCCCTCGCTGCGGAGAAAGTAAGACATGCTGGTATCCATGTCGCCCACGCGGTTTGCGTGGATGAGGCCGGATTCCAGGCTCATGCCGAAGCTGGTGTCAACGCTCCTGCCGTTTTCAATGGCGCAGACCGAGCAGCTCCCGCCCAGATGGCAGGAGATGGCCTTGTAGTCTCTCCCTTGCTCGTTCAGCACGTCGGCAATATAGCCGTGGGAAGCGCCGTGGTAACCCAGGCGCTGTACGCCGTAGCGCTCGTACCACTCGTACGGAACACCGTAAATCTTCCGCTCCAGCGGGATATCCCGGTGGAAGGCTGTCTCAAAGCAGCCGATGAAGCGGGCCTCGGGCAGGAAGCCGCGCATGACGGCGATGGCGTCCAGATAGGCCCGATTGTGCAGCGGGGCCAGGCTAAGCCAGTCCTCCATGCCCTGCAGAACCTCTTCGTCCAGCTCGTGGATGCCGAAGTGGCCCTTGGAAAGCGTGGCCTTGTAGCCCACGCGCTCAATCTCGGTGACGGCGGAAATAACGCCCATGTCCGCCCCGGTCAGATAGTCGAGGAAGAGGCGGATGCCGCTTTCGTAGTTGGGGATGTCCGCCTTGTCGAAGGCGGTCTTCTGCCCGGTGAGGCAGTTTTCATAGCGAAAGATCGCGTCATGATCCGAACCCACGCGCTCCACGCCGCACTGGGCGAGGACGCGGGCGTCGGGCATATCGTAGAGCTTGAATTTCAGGGAAGTGCTCCCCACGTTGCAGACAAGGATCTTCATCAGTAGCCTCCCAGATACTGGAGCATCTCCTGCATCTGCTTATCCCCGCCGGCCGCCGGCTTCCAATCCACCTGCAGCGCCGTGTAGCCCTGCTTTTCCAGCACGTCCGCAAAGGACTTGGGACCCACGTTGACCACCACCAGCTCCGAACGGAACAGGCTCAGCATCTTACTTGTATCAGCCATTATGCATCCCTCCTGAGTTTGATGATCTCAGACGCCAGCAGCGCGGCGCGGTAATTGGTGCGGCAGACCATCACGCCCGCGTCCCGGAGTTCTTGCTCCTGTTTGCGGATGTCCTGCCAGTCTGCGGTGGTGCCAAGCACGGAGGCGATGAACACCAGCTTGCCGCCCCGGCTCTTTGCCAGCTCCTGCGCCTTGAGGATATCCGGCACCACATAGCCGCAGGGATCCATATGTCCCGGCGGGGTGAGGATGAAGTCCAGCACGATCACGGCCACGCTCGGGTCAGCCGCTTCTTTCAGGATCGCCGGGCGGCGGATGGATGCGTCGATGGCCGGGTGCGGACGGCCCAGAGTGTATTCCTCCTCGCCGTAGTCAATGGCGGTGTGTTCCCGGCTGGCCGCTCCTTCCGGCAGCTTCCATTCCGGGCTCATGGGGGCGTTGGACCAGAGGCCGCCGGTGGCCTCCCACATGGCGCGCATGCCCTCGTCCAGATAGGTGCCGCCGGTGTAAGCCCCGCGCACGTATTTCTGCTCGGGCGCCATGCCCTTCACGGCCTCTCCGGCGATCTCTTTCAGCTCGCTGAGGCTCCCGAGGGAGTAATCGTTATGGATCAGTTCCAGGGCCCGCAGGGCGCAGTCGTCCAGATTCCCCGCCCAGACGGAACCGGTCTCCTCAATGGTCTCTCTGTCACAGCCCATGAAGAACACCACCCGAGGCTTGCGCATCTGGCGGATGCGGGAGAGGAGCTTTTTCAGAACGCTGTCTGCAGGCTTGCGGGAAATGAGGATGATATACTTGGTCTCGGGGTCGGCCTCCAGAGCGTCGATGCCCATGAGCATGGTAATGCCGCCCACTGGCTCCTTCAGGTCGTTGCCGCCCGTGCCGATGGTCTGGCTGACGCCGCTGCCAGCCTCGTGGAGGATGGCCGCCACGTGCTGGATGCCGGTGCCGGAAGCGCCCACGATGCCGAAGGGTCCGCGGTTGTTGATGCTGGAGAGCACCAGGGCTGCGCCGTTGATGTTGGCCACGCCGCAGTCCGGGCCCATGCAGAGAAGTCCCTTCTCCCGGGCCAGCTCCTTCATCTCCCGCTCCTGCTCCAGCGGCACGTTGTTGGAGAACACACAGCAGTGCATCCCGGCGTTGAGCGCCTTTTTGACCTCTTCCAGGGCATATTCGCCGGGGACGGAGATCTGGCAGAGATTGGCTCTCGGTTCGGCCTCCTTGGCGGCAGCGGAGCTCAAATAACTCTCCGGCTTTTCCGCGTCGTCCGTGGGCGCGCTCTCGGCCCACACGGTCTCTACGGCCTTTTCAAACGCCTCTTCGCTCTCGGCGGAAGCCACAAGCACGTAATCCGCCTCGGTGCAGGCGGCGATCTCCGGGGTACTTAGGCCGATCTCCTCGATGACCTCCTTGAACACCTGGGTGGCCATGCCCACATAGCCGGTCTCGATGCCGGGCTGCTCGTTTAAGATCGCGGTCTCGGACAGAGTCTCCAGAGAGTCGATGTACCGATCCCGCTCGATTTTCGTAAAGATCATTCCGCTTCGCCCTCCCGTCTTTTCACGTCCTCGACCATGCCGACGACGGCTTTTTTAAATACCTCCACCGGCAGCTCTGCCGCGCCCGCGCCGGCCTGACCGCCGGTTTTCAGGGCGCTGCCGCCGTGGCTGATGGGCAGGATGTTGAGCCCGACCACCTTGCGGATATCCACGCCCACGGGGAAGCCGCGGTAATCGTCCCAGGGGATGGGGGCGAAGCTATGCTCGCCCAGAGACACCTGGCGGGCCTTTTCTGTGCGCTCCTTGGCGTCCTTGAAGGTGCCGCCGGTCATACGCAGATAGGCGGGGCCCGCGATGGCGCTCATGCCGCCGAGGCCCCAGACCTCGGTGACGCAGCTGTCGCCCAGATAGCCCAGGAGATCCGCCTCCGTGGTGGTGGGCTTGAGAAAGATGCCGGCAATGAGCGGCGCCTTGGTGGTGTACCACTTGTTGCCGGTTCCGGCCACCTGGATGCCGAACTCGATGCCGTTGCCGCCCATGCCCGCCATGACGGTGGAGTAGGGCACCTGCTTGGCGGAGGCCATGATCGCCTCCACACCCGCCATCATCACATGCAGGAAGAAGCGGTCGTTGGCCGCGATCTCCTTGATGACCTTATCCCGGGCCGGATGATCCACGTCCAGCAGCCAGGGCACCAGTTCCAGAGCCAGCGCCATGGAGGCCGCGGGCTGCCGGTTGTGGTTTTCGTCGCCCATGCCTGCCGTTTTGGACAGCACGCGGATCAGATCGATGCCGCCGGAGTTCCTGACGGCCTCCCCCAGCACCGCCGCGTAGTCGCCGCGGATGAAGCGCAGGTTTTCCTCCACGTCCTCGCCGTAGATGCCCCAGCGGAGCACACGGGGATTGGAGCCGGGATGAGGCACGCAGAAGCCCTTGCCGCCGTTGGTCTTATCTTCAACCACAAACACCGGCATGCTGGCGGACATGACGCTGGAGGCCGCGTTGCCGCAGTTGTAGTCCTGGGAAGGGGCGATCCTGATCTCCCCGCGCAGCACCATCTCCCAGGCCTCGTCCACATTCTTGGCCAGGCCGTCGTGGCAGGCCGCGCCGCAGACCGCGGTTTTCAGCGGGATGGGCAAATCATTCGGCTCGATGGGCGGGCCGGGAACCAGAATGAGATTCGGCTCCATGCCGGGCACCGCTTCCAGCGCGGGCAGGACGTCTGTCCAGACCGGGCGGCCCTTGGTCATGATCTCGATGACCTTTGCGTTGGCCGCCGCCACTTTTTCAGGTACAGTCATTTACTTTTCCTCCTTGATGACGACGCAGGCGTGTGCGCCCAGTTTGGGGATCGTAATGGTCAGCTTTTGATTTTCCAGCGCCCAGCGGACATTGCCGGGCTCGTCCAGATTTTCGCAGCAGGCAGTCCCCTTCTCCCAAGGGATCGTGATGCTCTGGTCCGTGAGTAGTGCCGGATCAAAGAAGCTGTTGCCGAAATGGCCGCTGCCGTTGACGAAGTGGACGACCTCAAAGTCCTCCTTGCGGCCGTGGGTGACCTCCACCGTCGGGTGCAGGTGTTCGGAAACCGGGCGGCAGGGGCAGAGCCTTGTCAGAACATACTGCAGGAATATGAGCCAGTTGTCAAAGCCGTCCGTATAGTAGTTCGTGGCCGGATACCAGGGGATCGTCACCCCAAAGCCCTCGCCGCAAGGCATTCTGGTGGCTGCCGGGAAATCCGTGGGCGCCTCCGTCGGGTAGCACAGCTCCGGCGGGCCGAAGCGCTCGGGCATGAGAAGATTGCCGATCTTCTCGACGCCTTCCTCATAGTCCCGCTCCCAGTAGCTCTTGCCCACCATGAAGAGGGGCCGCTCGGCGCCGTCCACACGCAGCATGGCGCCAAGCGCCTGATCGCTGCGCCGACCGCCGTCCTTCACACCGAAGCAGGTCAGCTGTGGGAGCGCGCCACTGGCCAGCAGCGTGCCGCCCTGCTGCACCCAGATCATCAGCCTTTCCAGCGCGGGCGGGGCAAGGCGGGGCTTCTCGGGGAGGATGATCGTTTTGTATTTGCCCAGGTCGATCTTCGCAAGGCCGCCGCAGAGGGTCTCGTCAAAGAGGATATGGCTCTCGGTCAGCACCCGGATCCAGCCCCGTTCTTCGCCGTTGGGGATCACATAGGCCTCCCGCACCAGCAGCGTATCGGCTTTGGATCTGACGCCATAACAAACGTCTTCGTGTTCTGCGGCGTAGCGGAACACCTTCTGTACCCGGGGATTAGCGCTCCTGTCTTCTTTGTCGTAGAGCCTGCCCATCACGTAGTAGTCCAGCCCGCCAAAGTTTGCGAGCGTCTGCCAGAGCCGCAGCTCCTGCAGGGCGGGATTCACCGCCACATGGCGGTAAGCAAAGCCCATGAAGTCTACGTCGGCCACGTCAGCCTCCTGCCCCATGCCGCGAATGGCCCGGGCGTTGGAGGAGGCCTGATACTGCCAGTGGGGCAGCTCGCGGCCGAACTCGCTGTTGGATTCCTGCCGCACATAGTCCACCGAGCAATAGGCGAGCTCGGGGTTTATCTCCCGCAAAAGCGCCGTAATGCGCTTCTTCTGCGCGCCGGCAAGCTCCTGCAGGAAGCGGAAGTAGACCATGCTGGCTTTGTCGGTGCGGGATAGCTCCACGGGAACGTCCATGCCGTACTTGGCCTTGAAGGCGCTGCGGCAGGCTTCGCACTGGCAGGGCCCGTGGCGGTTCATGCTGTAGTCCACGATGACGCCCGTGGCCGTGCCCATGTTGCAGTAAATGCCGTCAAAGGGGATCGCAGTGAACATCTCCTTGAGGATCTCATCCATGTACCCGCCCTGATAGCCGCCGGAGAGGCAGGTCTGCACGGTGCCGTTGTAGATCAGCGGCTCTCCGTCCGGCTTGCGGTAGGCCCAGTCGGGATGGCGTTCATAGACTGAAACCGGGATCTTGGAGAAATCCGTCCGGGCGATGACCTTGACACCCTGCTCATGGCAGCGATCCACAAGGCGCTTCAGGTCGAAGCCGTCCAGGTACGCGCTGCGCGTATGATCTTGCAGCTGAGTGGGGTAGCTCGCGATCAGGCCCGCCGCGTTGAGCATCACGGCGTTGCAGGAAAAATCCTTCAGAGACGCAAGAAAAGCTTCCTCGTTGAAGTCCTTTGTGTCGATCTCCCGGAAATTCGGCTGGATCACCCGCCAGGGATATCCGTTCCACCAATGTGCCATGCGATCTCCTTGCTTTCTTCTGATTTCGTGATCCTATTCTATGGAACATGGGCCGGACGGTAAATCTCTATATTCGTCAATGCGTCCTCATTTTTGCTTTCCTATTAAAAAGACGGCCTTCCCGGAGAGGGAAAGCCGTTTCGTTTACTATGAAAGCTGCGCTTCCATAGTAATATTTTATTTTTTCTCCCCATTCTCGCCGCTTAACGCGGCAACCGAATGGCATGTGTAATAATCCCCATGCTGGCTACACTTTCATTGACCGTGCTACGGATTCTTCCACATTGGGATTACTTTGCAGGCAGCATTTTGTGGATGATCCCGGCCAGCTCCCGGGGACTCTCGCGGCAGCCGCCCTCCAGCCACATACGAAGGATCGTAACGAAGCCCGATTTGGCATAGGCAAAATAGTATCGCATCCGCGCTTCACTCTCCACCCGATGGGCGAGGAAGAGGGGCTGGATCTTCTTTTCCCAGAAGAGCTGGTAGCCGTCTTCCAGCGCGGCGTCGCCGTTCTTTCTCAGGTAAGCCCGGTAAAAGTACCGGTTCTGGCCGATGTAGGAGATCAGCGGCTCCAGCGCGTCGCTGGAGCTTTCCAGGCGCGTCAGGAAATCGCCTTGACTTCCCACCGTGCGGAACAGTCCTTTCTGGATCTCCTTTTCCGTCTTTTCCATCAGGTCGGGAATATCCCGGTAGTGCCGGTAGAAGGTTGAGCGATTGATTTGCGCCGCCTCGCAGAGTTCGGACACTGTGGGCTCCTGCTCCCGCTCGAGGACGCAAAGCAGCTCCTGCCGCAGCCGTCGTTCCGTCTCCTGATGGAGCTGGCTGTTGGCCGTATTCATAAAAGCTCCTCCTTCACGCGCTTATACTCACTTGCAAAGATCACGGCAGCGATTAGCGCCGCTCCTATATCCGCCGCCATGTGCGCCGCCGCAATGCCGAGGAAGCCAAACAGGGCGTGCATCCCATACAGCAGCGGGATCAGCAGCAGCCCCTGCCGCAGCAGAGAGACCACGATCGCACTTTTGGCCTTCCTCGTACTCTGGAGGAAATTCGTACAGAGATATACCACGCCCAGAAACGGCGCGCCCGCCATAACGTAAAGCATGAACTGTTCGCCCATGGCGGCAACCTCCGCTTCCTTGAGAAAGAGAGAGATGAGGAAATGCCGGAAAGCAAAGCAAAACGCCACCGCACCGAGGCCGATGCCGCCGGTGAGCAAAGCCAGCTTTCGCAGGGTCTCCCGCAGGCGGGGCAGATTCTTTGCGCCGTAGCAATAGGCGAGCAGGGGCTGCACGCCCATGCAGATCCCCATCTGCACCATGGAGATCAGCATGCTGGATTTGCCCGCCGCGGCGCGGGCCGCGATGGCGTCCGTCCCATGCTGAGAGAGAAGGCTGTTAGAGAAGGTGGAGGCAAAACCGGAGAGCACCGTGCTGGCCGCGTTGGGAAGGCCCAGCGCCGCGATCGACAGCAGCTCGCCCGGCACGGCCAGAGCCCGTTTGGGGTCCAGTGATATTACCGCCGCCCGGCGGAGGCAGTAGAAAAGATAGTAAGCGGTGCCGACCACATTGCCCAGCACCGTGGCGATCGCGGCACCCGTGGTGCCCCAGCGGAAGACGAGGATAAACAGCGGGTCGAGCAGGATATTGGTAAAGGTTCCGGTCAGGTTTCCGATCAGGCCCTCTTTCACGGCGCCCTCCGAGCGGATCAGCATCCCCATCGACGAGGGCAGCAGCATAAAGGCCGTACCGAGCGCCAACACATTCTGATACTGTTTCGCGTCCTCCCACATCTCGGGCTTGGTACCGAGCAGCCGGAGCAGTGGCGTTTGAAAGCTGAGCAGCAGGACACTGACCGCAAGGCCGATCCCGATAGCCGCCCAGAAGCAGAGGCTGGAGGTGTTCTTCGCTTTTTCCGTGTCCCCGGCGCCGATGGCGTTGGCCAGGATCGCGCTGCCGCCCGCTCCGAGCATGGTGGCAAGCGCCATGATGATGCTGAACACCGGCATGACGATGGAGACAGCCGCTACCTTGGCGGTATCCCGCAGCTGGGCGATGAAAAAGAGGTCGGCCATGTTGTAGAAGATCATGACCACGATGGTCAGCAGGCTGGGCAGCGCCAGCGAAAAGATCGAACGCCAGACCGAGCTGTCCCGAAACAGCGCCTCATATCTGCTTTGTTTTGTGTCCATGGGCCGCCTCCTTTTCTGATTTGATCTTATTATACGAAAGGCCGAAGGACGACGCAAGAAACAATATTGCGATATTTGTTGCAGTAATAAAGTGGGCAAATATGAAAACATGAAATCAAATCTGCGGATGGGCAAGGGGCTGCTGTTCTGTCATAATGAGACCAGAAAACACCGCAGGAGGGATATCTAATGCCGAAGATCAATAAAGTGGTGACCACGGTCTGGTACAATAAGCAGAACATGCACGACCTGCGTCGGGTCTTCCCGGGCGCCGAATTCGTCTATGTGGATTTTTATGATAAAGAGCGCCTGACCGAAGAAGTCAAAGACGCGGACGTGGCCATTGTGATGGGCGACGTGGATCCCTGCCTGCTGGGGGAAAACAGCCTCAAATGGATCCAGTGCGACCATGCCGGGCTCAACGGCTCCGCCCGGCCGGAGGTCTTTGCCCGCGGCATCCCAGTGACCGGCGCGGCAGGACGCAGCGCTCCCGTACTGGCCGAGCACGCCGTGTATTTCATGTTCCAGGGCTGCTATCACACGAAAGAGCTGCTTGCCGCCCAGGAAGAATGCCGTTGGGGCGTGGATGGCAGTGAGAGCTGGCGAGGACTCTACGGGCGCACGGCGGGCATCATCGGCATGGGCAACAACGGCCGCCTGCTGGCCGAGCGTCTCCATGCCTTCGGCATGAAGATCATTGCCTATAACCGCTCTCCCATTCAGGGAATGGACTATATCGACCAGAAGCTCTCCGGTAAAAACGGCGACACCGTCGAACCGCTGCTGCGGCAGTCGGACTTTATTATCCTCACCATCGCGCTGACCGACGAGACCTATCACATGCTGAACAAAGAGACCTTCCGGCAGGTCAAGCCCGGCGCGTTTCTTGTGAACATGGCCCGCGGCGGACTGGTCTGTACGGAAGACCTGATCGAGGCCTTGAAGGACGGCACGCTTTCCGGCGCCGGATTGGACGTGTTCGAGGAGCAGCCGCTTTCACCCGATTCCCCGCTTTGGCACATGCCCACGGTGTACATCACGCCGCACTGCACGCCCCAGGTACCCGACCGGCAGGCGGCCACCATCGCCATCATCCGGGAAAACGCCCGCCGCTTTGAGGCCGGCGAACCCTTAATGAATCTCATGCGTCCCTCCGACGCTGTCACCGGCCAGAAGGCCGAGGGCGGCTGGGCGCGGATGATGAATTCGGGTCTCAGCAAGGAGCAGATCGCCGCCATGCCGTTGGAAAAGTATCTCGGCGCACGCGGCTGGACGGATCCCTCCGAATGGATGTAAAAGCGACTTATACTCTCACTCCTCTCTTTTCTCACGAGGCGCAAGCACAGAGATTCGGCTTGCGCCTCAATTATGTCGATTTCTCATTTTAACAAAACATAAACATTTCTCCAATAAAACACAAACAAGCCTCCTGTATTCTCAGAACATCCCAAGCGAAGAACTTAACAACACACCACGAAACATGGAGGAATATACAATGAATAACAATAAAAATCGTAATGAGCTTTACATCGTCACCGGCGCGGCCGGCAATCTGGGCAGCGCCATCGTCCGCAATCTGGTCGCAAACGGCAAGACTGTCCGCTCCTTTGTCCTTCGCGGCGAGGAAGCCGCCCGCCATCTTCCCGAAGGTGCCAACGTCTATGAAGGAGACGTGACCGATGTTTCTTCTCTGGACACGCTCTTTTCGGATATCCCCGAGGACACCGCGGTCTACTGCATCCACTGCGCGGCCATGGTCTCCGTCAGCAACCTGGTGGCGGACAAGATCTGGCATGT
>CAMHRJ010000019.1 GCA_946187475.1 uncultured Clostridia bacterium
CCCTCAGGGGGAAGGGGGACCGCTTGCGGTGGATGAGGGGTGTCTCATGGCGGCGCAAGCCGCAACCATATGAAAATGCCGGAAGAAGAAACACCGGTCATCCATAAAGATGCCGCTGACGCGGCGATAGAACCACCTCATCCGTCAGCTTGCGCTGCCAGCTTCCCCTGGAAGGGGAAGCCTTCCGCCCGACTTCAATGCTTCGCTAATTTGGAGTTTATTGGGGTGTTGGTTGCTGTGCTGTACCCGCTTGGCTCCCTCGGCGAGGGAGCTGTCGAGCAAAGCGAGACTGAGGGAGCGGACGTTGGACATGGTATGCATGAAACCAAGTGCATACAAGCGGAAAGGCTCTCTCCCTCAGTCACGGCTGACGCCGTGCCAGCTCCCTCCCATGTGCTTAGACCCCAAATCTTTGATTTGGATGGTCGTGCCATGCGTTAGCTGAGGGAGCCGAGACGCCATTTTCCACATTGCCGGTACCTTTCAACTCCCCGATAAATTCACATTTGAAGTCCCTTCCGGACGCAAAAAGCGCGCTGCGATGCAGCGCGCTTTGCTTTTTTACGCTTTCACCAGGTCCTCGCTGCGGAAGTACTTGCCCAGGGGCTTGTACAGCAGCGCGAACACCACCACCGTGATCAGGATGTTCGGCAGCATGTAGGCCAGGTTGTACAGCAGGGAATAGAACCAGGGGGAGTGCATGGTCATGCCGAAGAAGCTGTCCGGCATGTACTCCGCCCAGACCGTGGCGCCCACTACATAGTGCACCAGGAACCGGGCCAGACCGCCCACCACCGCGCCGGTGAAAATGCCGTAGCGCTGCCGGTGGAACAGTCCCGCGAAGCCCAGGGCGGTGAAGGCGATGAGATAGTCGCCCAGAATACTCTGCCAGCCGATGGCAAAGCCGCCGTCAAACAGGAACTGCAGCACGCCGAACACGAAGCAGGCGGCCAGACCGCTGCCCAGTCCCCAGCGGACGGAATAGAGGATCAGCGGGACCATGGCCAGCACGATGGAACCGCCCCAGGGCATCTCCCAGAGCTTGATCATGCTCAGAATCTGGGCCACGGCCACGAACAGCGCGCCCTCCACCAGCCCTCTCAGCTTTTGGTTTTTCATGTTGTTTCTACCTCCCAATAAAAATGCAGGCTCCGCAAAGGAACCTGCAAAGATATGCAAACCATATACTTCCTACGCCGGCATTACCCGGATCAGGTTCGATGGTTTCGGCGCTCCGTTGCGCCGATCTCAGCCGGGAATACCCAGCTCCCATTTGCGATTCTTAATGTACTCTTTTTTTCGTCCCTTGTCAAGCCCCTAACAGGCTCAAAGACAGGGCGTTGTTGAACATGTGCAGGAAAATCGGCGCCCAAATGGTTCCGCTGCGGTCATAGGCATAGGTCAGGGCCACGGAAATGGGGATATACTGCACCGCACCCAGCAGCAGCGTCCAGTCCTGGGCCGCCACGGCGTACTGCCACACGTGGTAGAGACTGAAGGCCGCCACGCAGACCACATAGGCCAAAATCCGGTGCTTTCGCCGGATGGTGCCGAAGATCACGCCCCGGAAGAGGCATTCCTCCACGATGGGCACCATGAGCACCGCCATGGCGAACATCTGGTTCATGTTGCCGATGGTGAGGTCCTCCACCAGGTCCTGATTGGGGCTGGGGGGCTGGCCCGCCAGCTCCGTCACGGCGCGATAGAGCAGCGACAGGGCAAAATTCAGCACGAAGGCGCCGAAAACCCCGCGGAAAAAGCCCAGGAGGTTTTCCGTCACCCGGCGGTAGCTCTCCTTGAGGTACGTCCACATGCCCAATACCATGACCGCGAGGCCCACGCCGTAATAGACGATGTTCATCTTCAGCGAGTCCGGTTCTTTTCCCGTGAGGGCATAATAGATCAGACCCATCAAAAGCGGCAGGGCGATCACATGGATGGGCAGATAGATCCAGCCCAGCAGGCGCTGGCGGAAGGTCATCAGGTCGTTCCAGGGTTTTTGTTTCATGGGTTCAGCCTTTCACTTTTTTCTGCAGCTGATAGAGCAGATTCATGGCCTCGATGGGGGTCACGGTGTCCAGATCGATGCGCCGCAGCTCCTCGGCGATCTCGCTGCCACCCACGTCGCCCAGGGTCAGCTGGTCCTCCGCCGGGGCAGAGACGGGCAGGGGAGCGGCGGTTTTCCCGCTCTCCAGTTCTTTCAGATAGCCCTTGGCCTTGGCGATGACGCCCTCGGGGATGCCCGCCAGCTTCGCCACCTCGATACCGTAGCTGTCATCGGCGGCGCCCCGGACGATCTTGCGCAGGAACAGCAGCTTGCCGCCCTGCTTCTTGGCGGTGATGTTGTAGTTGCGCACGCCGGAGAGCTCCTGCTCCAGACTGGTGAGCTCGTGGTAGTGGGTGGCGAACATGGTCTTGGCGCCCAGCTTGCGCTTGTCCGCACAGTATTCCAGCACCGCCCGGGCGATGGCCATGCCGTCATAGGTGGAGGTGCCCCGACCGATCTCGTCCAGGATCAGCAGACTTTTCGCCGTGGCGTGCTGCAAAATGGCGGCCGTCTCGCTCATCTCCACCATGAAGGTGCTCTGGCCCGCGGCCAGATCGTCCGAGGCGCCGATGCGGGTGAACACCCGGTCCACCACGCCGATGACGGCGCTTTTCGCCGGGACGAAGGAGCCGATCTGGGCCATGAGGACGATCAGGGCTGTCTGGCGCATATAGGTGCTCTTGCCGGCCATGTTGGGGCCGGTGACGATGGCCACCCGGTCGGTGGTATCGTTGAGGAAGGTGTCGTTGGGCACGAACAGGACGTCCTGCTGGGCCTGCTCCACCACGGGGTGCCGGCCTTCGCGGATGTCCAGCGTCCGGCTCAGGTCCACCTCCGGGCAGACGTAGTGGTTCTTCACAGCCACCTCCGCCAGAGCGCAGAGCACGTCCAGCTGGGCCACCGCGTCCGCTGTGGCCTGGACCCGGGCGACCTCCGCCGCCAGGGCCTCCCGCAGCTCCTGGAACCGCCGATACTCCAGATCGGCGATCCGCTCCCGGGCGGTGAGCAGAGTATTTTCCAGCTCCTTCAGCTCCGGGGTGAAGTACCGCTCGCTGCTGACCAGCGTCTGCTTGCGGATGTATTCCTGGGGCAGCTCCACGTCCCCGGCGCTGTTGGGCACGTCGATGTAGTAGCCAAAAACCTTGTTGAAGCCCAGCTTCAGCTTCTTGATGCCGGTGCGCTCCCGCTCCCGCTGCTCCAGGGCGGCCACCATGCCGGCGCCGTTGTCCCGGATCTCCCGCAGGCGGTCCACTTCTTCGTCATAGCCGGTACGGAGGATGTTGCCCTCCCGGATGGTGAAGGGCGGCTCGTCGCAGATGGCGGCGCTGATGCGCTGCTCCAGGTCCGAGAGCACGTCCATGGCGGCGGTCTGCTTCAGCAGGGCGCTCTGGGCGCCATCCAGCTGCCGCGTCAGATTCGGCAGCTCCCGGCAGCAGGCCGCCAGCTGCACCATGTCCCGGCCGTTGGCGCTGCCGTAGACCATTTTGGCGATCAGCCGCTGCATGTCGCCGATGTTCCGCAGGGCCAGAACCAGCTCCGGCCGGCGGAGATTGTCGTTCACCAGCTCCTGCACGGCGGCGAGACGGCGCTTGATCTGCACGGGGCTTAATAGCGGCCGCTCCACCCAGGCGCGAAGGAGTCTGCCGCCCATGGGGGTCTTCGTCTTGTCCAGCACCCAGAGGAGGGTGCCCTTCTTCTCGCCGGAGCGGAGACTTTCCGTCAGCTCCAGATTCCGGCGGGTGGTGTAGTCCAGCTCCATGTACCGCTCGTCGCCGTAGAGCTCCGGCCGGCGGAGATGGCCCAGATCGCACTTCTGGGTCTCCTGCAGATAGCGCAGCAGGGCCCCGGCGGCGCAGACCGCGCCGGGGGCTTCGCCCAGCCCCAGCTCGTCCACGTCGGAAGCGGCAAACTGCTCGCAGAGCCGGGCCGCCGCCTCCATGGCGTCAAAGCGTTCCTCGCCCGCCTCCAGCATGCAGTTCAGGTTCTTCTGCAGGAAGGCCCGTAACTCCGGCGTCTCGGCGGCGCCCATGCTCAAAACTGCCTCCCGGGGCGAAAATCTGCCCAGCTCGTTGAGGATGTGGGTCTGGGCGTCGGCAGGGAAGTCCGCCGCGCAGAATTCGCCGGTGGAAATGTCGCAGAAGGCCACGGCGCCCCGGTCTCCGGCCAGAAAGACGCTGGCCAGATAGTTGGAGCGGCCCTCCTCCAGCATGGAGGTCTCCGTGACGGTGCCCGGGGTGATCACGCGGATCACGTCCCGCTTCACCAGCCCCTTGGCCAGGGCCGGATCCTCCAGCTGCTCGCAGATGGCCACCTTGTAGCCCTTGGCGATGAGTCTGCCGATGTACGCCTCCGCCGCGTGGTACGGAACGCCGCACATGGGGGTGCGCTCGTCGGGGTTCTCCACGTTGCGGTCCCGGGTGGTCAGGGTGAGATCCAGCTCTTTCGCCGCCGTGCGGGCGTCGTCGTCGAACATCTCATAAAAATCGCCCAGCCGGAAGAACAGCAGACAATCCGGCTGCTGCGCCTTGATCTCCTGATACTGCCGCTTCATGGGCGTCAATTCGGCCATGTTGATTCCTCTTTCTGTAAAATACTTCCGCACCCACTTGGCTCTCCCTCTGGGAGAGCTGGCGCGAGCCTGCGAGCGACTGAGAGGGCCTGTTCAGTCCAGCTCCGGCAGATGTCCCTGCACCGCCAGATCAATCGCCTCGCAAACGGCTGTGAATTCCTCGTTGATCTCCCGGTTGCTGAATCTCAGCACCCGAAGCCCATGGGTTTCCATATACCGGTCACGCCTTTGGTCGTAGTCCTGCCCGACGGTTTCATAGTGCTGCCAGCCGTCCAGCTCGATGACAAGCTTGGCCGACGCGCAGTAAAAATCCGCGATAAACGGGCCGATGATGCGCTGCTTGTAGAACTTCACCGGATATGCCCGGAGAAAGCTGTACCACAGCTTCCGCTCCTGGGGCGTCATGTTTTTCCGCAGCGCTTTCGCCCGGGGAAGCAGGGTGTTGTTCTTTTTTACTGCCATGGGCGTCTCACCTGTTTGCCCTCTCAGTCATGCCTGCGGCATGCCAGCTCCCCCGGAGGGAGAGCCATGGGGGAACGGAAGGCCTTTTTCCATTTTCCTGTTTTTCCGCTATGCAAGTCCCACGCGTTTGCCCTCTCAGTCATGCCTGCGGCATGCCAGCTCTCCCAGAGGGAGAGCCATGGGGGAACGGCGGTCTTTTTACACCAATTCCCCGTACAGGGCCCAGGTGTTGCTGTCGGTGATCTTCGCCTCCGCGAACTGGCCCACCAGGGCCTCGTCGCCCTTCAGATGCACCAGCCTGCCGCCCTTGGTGCGGGCGGTGAGATTCCATTCCCCACGGCCGTCGGCGCCGTCGATGAGCACCCGCTGGGTGGTTCCCTCATAGGCCTTGTGCTTCTCGGCCGAGATGGTGTTCGCCGCGTCCAGCAGGGCATCGAAGTGCACCTGCTTTTCCGCCCGGGTATAGGGATCCGGCATCTTCGCCGCCGGGGTACCCTCCCGCTTGGAGTAGATGAAGGTGAACATGGCGTCGTAGCGCACCTCGTTCACCAGAGAAAGAGTCTCCTGGAATTCTTCTTCCGTCTCGCCGGGGAAGCCCACGATGATGTCCGTGGTCAGCACCAGATCGGGCATGTACTGCCGGGCAAGACGCACCTCGTCCAGATACTTTTCCCGGGTGTAGCTCCGGTTCATGGCCTTCAGCACCCGGCTGGAGCCGGACTGCACCGGCAGATGCAGGTGGTGGGCGCATTTTTCGCACTCCGCCATGGTTTTAAAGAGCTTTTCCGTGGCGTCCTTGGGATGGCTGGTCATGAAGCGCAGCACAAAGTCCCCGGGAATGTCGTTGATCATGCGCAGGAGGTCTGCAAAGTCCACGTCCTCGGCCAGATCCTTGCCGTAGCTGTTCACGTTCTGGCCCAGAACGGTGATGTCCTTGTAGCCCGCGGCCACCAGCTCCCGCGCCTCGGCCAGGATATCGGCGGGCTTGCGGCTGCGCTCCCGGCCCCGGACGTAGGGCACGATGCAGTAGGTGCAGAAGTTGTTGCAGCCGTACATGATGCTCAGCCAGGCTTTCACGCTGCCGTCCCGGCGCAGGGGGATGCCCTCGGCCACGCTGCCGTCCTTGGGGGCGATCTCAAAGACCCGGTGGCGCTTTGTGGCCACAGTCTCAAACAGCTCCGGGAAGCGCCAGAGCTCGTGGGGCCCGAAGACCAGATCCACGATGCGGTAGGATTTTTTCAGCTTTTCCGCCATGTGGGGCTGCTGCACCATGCAGCCGCAGACCGCGATGATCTGGTCGGGGTTGCGCTCCTTGGTGTGGTTCAATGCGCCCACGTTCCCCAGCACCCGCTGCTCGGCGTGCTCCCGCACGGCGCAGGTGTTGAAGATCACCACGTCGGCGGTGTCGGCGTCGTCTGTGAAGCCGAAGCCCATGGCAGAAAGATATCCGCGCAGCTTCTCGCTGTCGGCCTCGTTCTGCTGGCAGCCGAAGGTGTCCACCAGTGCCAGAGGCTGCCGGTTCCGCGCGGCGTAAAAGGCGCGCATCCGGTCGCAGATGTTCAGCTGCTCCGCAACCTGATCCGCCGTGATTTCCGTTCGTTTGTAGCTCATAGTCCGATGTCCTCAATGAAAAAATGTAGTACATTGTAGTTTAACATTTTACAGTGGAATTTTCAATGGAAATCTATTATAATGGGGAAAAACCAGAAAGAAACCGGAGGTTTCTCTCATGCCTGAAATTCAAATTCTCTCCCCCCATGTGGCGGATCTGATCGCCGCCGGCGAGGTGGTGGAGCGGCCCGCCAGCGTGGTGAAGGAGCTTATGGAAAATGCCTTCGACGCCGGGGCCAAAAGCGTCACGGTGGAGCTGCGGGGCGGCGGCATGACCTATCTGCGCATCACGGACGACGGCTGCGGCATGTCCCCCGAGGACGCGGGCATCGCCTTTCTGCGCCACGCCACCAGCAAGCTGCGCACCGCCCGGGACCTGGAGGCCATCGGCACCCTGGGCTTCCGGGGCGAGGCGCTGGCCGCCATCAGTGCCGTGAGCCGCATCGAGCTCACCACCCGCCGCCGGGAATCGGCCAGCGGAACCCGCATGACCCTCTCCGCCGGAGAGATCGAAAGCATGTACGAGACCGGCTGCGCCGAGGGCACCACCATCATCGTGAAAGACCTGTTTTACAATACGCCTGCCCGCCTGAAATTCATGAAATCCGACCGGGCCGAGGGCAGCGCCTGCGTCCAGGCGGCCTTCCGCTGCGCTCTGGGCCGGCCCGACGTCTCCGTCCGCTGCATCCGGGACGGGGAGGAGCAGTTTTTCTCCCCCGGGGACAGCCGCATGGAGTCCTGCGTCTACAGTCTGCTGGGCCGGGAAGAGGCCAAAAACATGCTGGCCTGCTCCGGAGAAAACGAGGGCGTGACCGTCACAGGCTTCGTCAGCTCTCCCGCCGCGGGCAAGGGCAATCGCGCCCGGCAGTTTTTCTTCTGCAACGGCCGCGTCATCCGCTCCCAGGCCCTGCAGGCGGCGCTGGAGCAGGCCTATAAAAACACACTGCTGGTGGGAAAATTCCCCGCCTGCGTCTTGTATCTCACCCTCTCCAACGCCGCCGTGGACGTGAACGTCCACCCGGCCAAGACCGAGGTGAAGTTCACCCGGGAGCGGGAGGTCTTCGACGCGGTGTATTACGCCGTCCGCTCCGCCCTGGACGGAGAGCAGCGCACCGCCGAGGTGCAGGTTTCCCCCGCCACGCAAAAGAAGGCGGAGCCCCGTTCGGACTTTTACCAGACCATGACCAGCGCGGAGTTTCGCGCCCGGCAGGGGAGCGCGAATTACGCTCCCGCCCGCACCTACCAGACCCATACCCCCCGGCCCGAGACGTCTTTGCGCTCGCCTTCCGCGGCGCCCCGGCCGGCGTACACCCCCGCACCGCCCATGCCACGGCCGGCAGCGCCGAAGCCGGAACCGAAAAGGGAGCCCACGCCCGTCCAGACCGCCATGGAGCAGTTCCCGGAGCACGCGGTAGACCAGGCGCCGGAGGTCCCCGCCCGGTTCATCGGGGAGGCCATGCACACCTACATCCTGGTGGAAAAGGGCGAGACCCTGGTGCTCATCGACAAGCACGCCGCCCACGAGCGCATCAATTTTGACCGGCTCTCGGCCCAGACCGAGCCCCTCATGAGCCAGACCCTGCTTTCTCCGGTGCCCTTCGACGCGGCGGACGCCGACGCCGAGGTGCTCCGCGCCCAGCTGCCGCTGCTGGAGGAGATGGGCTTCGAGCTGGAGGAACTCAGCGGCGACAGCTATCTGATCCGGGCGGTCCCGGCCCTCATCCGGGAGCAGGATGCGGCGGCAGCTCTGGAGGAGATCTGCGCCGACCTGCGCCACGGCGGCCTCCTGGACCCCCGGGCCGCCCGAAACGAGATCCTCAAGACCGTCTCCTGCAAGGCCGCCATCAAGGCCGGCTGGCAGACGGAGCCTCAGGAGCTTCTGAAGCTGGCGGAGGCGGTGCTCTCCGGCCAGGTGAAATACTGCCCCCACGGCCGCCCTGTGGCCGTGACCATGACGCGAAAAGAGCTGGACAAGCTGTTTTTGCGGATCGTTTGACCCGCTGTTTTCAAAGGAAAATGACAAAAAGCGCGCTGCGAAACTGCAGCGCGCTTGCTTTTTTGGATTCAGCCGCCGAAGGTGACGGTGATGTCGCCGGTGTCAGTATTGAGAAACACGGGGATGCTGCCGCCGGTGCTGTACATCTTGCCCTGCGCCATGCCGTCCACCGTCACGTCGCCCGTGTCGGTGGTCACCATCAGGGCATAGTCCGCCAGCGACCCGGTGAAATTCACGTCCAGATCGCCCACATCGCTGGCCACCGTGGCGGAAGCTGTCGTCACCGCCGACAGCGTCACGCTGCCCACGTCGGTCTCCACCTCCAGAATGCCGGTTGCGGTCACGTTCTCCAGCTTCACGTCACCCACGTCTGTCTCTATGGACAAGTCCGTGAAGGTCAGGTTCCCGATGATCACCTCGCCCACGTCCACCTCCAAATCCAGCGCGATCTCCGCCGGGACGGTCAGGGTGATGTACTGCTCCGGGGTGTTGTTGACACCGATGTTCACCGTGTTTTTCGGCGAATCCCGGAAAGTGAGGACGCCGCCGGTCTCGGTGATCTCCGGTGCCTGCTCCAGGGCGTATTCCAGCGCCCAGGCGTCCCCGGGCTGCACCGTCACGTTGGCCACGTCCGCGTCGATGACCAGCTTTTCCGGCCCCTCCGGGGCGTAGCTGCCCGTGACCAGCTCTTTGGGCACAGTCTCCACGGTGCCCTTCTTGAAATCGATGCGGAGGCCGCAGCCGGCAAGGCTCAGGCTGATCGCCGCCGCCAGCAAAACGATTATGACGCGGCCGAGGGTTTTTCCGGTTTTGTTCATGGTGATATCTCCTTTCCCTGCCTCGGGTCGGATGGTTGTTTGTATCATAGCATGTCGAACGCGCTGCGTCTACCCATTGCGTCATCCACTTTGTCAACCGCCGGCTGCAATCGCATTGGAAAATGCGGAAGATGAGATACAAATATGAATTCAGCGTCGGGATGAAGTCGAGCGAAAGGCTTCCCCTTCCAGGGGAAGCTGGCTCGCGCAGCGAGACTGATGAGGTGGTCTTATCGCCGCGTCAGCGGCAGCTTTATAAATTGCCGGAGTTTATTCTTCCGGCATTTTCATATGGTTGCGGCTTACGCCGCCATGGGACACCCCTCATCCACCGCAAGCGGTCCCCCTTCCCCCTGAGGGGGAAGGCTTCGCTTTATCCATCAGCCCGATAAATACCAATTCCTTACCGCGCCCTGCGCTCATCCCTCCGGGAAGAACATGAGCTCCATGGCCTTGCCGATGGCGCCGTAGACCTGCTGCAGCACCTGGTCGGCAGACTCGGTCTTTCCGTGCTCCACCCAGGCGGTGAGGATGCCCATCATGCCGGAGCAGATGATGGCCGCGAAATAGTCAAACTGCTTCTGATCGTCCGCCATGGCCCGCATTTCCTCCAAATCCGAGGCACTGCGGCGGAAGCTGTCATAGAGGATGTCCGTCCGGTGGATGCGCACCAGAGTCTCCAGCACCAGACTGTTCTTCGACCAGTAGCGGAACACCGCCTCGGGGATGGTGCCCTCCACCTGGCGAAAAGCCTCGGCAAAGCCCTCATCGCACAGCAGCGCCAGCACGTCCTCCAGCCGGTCGAAGGCCCGGTAGAAGGTGCTTCGGCTCACGGAGGACACCCGCTGCACATCCGTTATAGTGATCTGCTCGAAGGGCTTTTCCTCCAGCAGCTGCAGCACCGCCTCGGTGATCAGCCGGGCCGAGGCGCGGGTGCGTTTTTCCGGTTTGATGTGATACATTTCCGCCTCCGATGTTTCATTCATTTCGATACACTTGTATTGTATCACAGGGTGGTGCTAGAATGCAAGTAATCCAAATAATAAAGGAGCGGATATCATGCACGAAAACGTCATTTTCTTCTGGTCCGGCACCGGCAACTGCCTGGACATGGCGAAGAACATCGCCAAGGCCATGGGCGGCGCAGACCTCATCAGCCTGCGCAAAAAGCCCGAGGTCACCGACGTCCGCAGCGCCAAGCGCGTGGGCTTCGTGTTCCCCTGCCACGGCGGCGGCGCGCCCAAGGACTTCCTGGAGCACGCCAAGCTCCTGCAGGTGAGCCCGGAGAGCTACGTCTTCGGCGTCAGCCAGAGCGCCAGCTATCCCGGCATCGGCCTGTCTGACCTGAACCGCATCATCCCCCTGAATTACTGGAAGGCCGTGACCCACCAGTGCACCTGCATTTGGCTGTTCCCCCACCAGCTGATGGTGCCGCTGATGACCCCGAAGATGGCCCAGAAGCGGTCGGAGAAGCTCTCCAAAAAGATCGCGGCGGACGTTCTGGCGGGGAAGGTCTCCAAGCGGGAAAAGCCCTCCCGCGTGTTCCTCAACGCCGGCGAGAACGCGGCCTGGCCCATGATCGTGAAGCTGAAGGCCAAGGGCTTCAAGGTCAGCGACAAGTGCGTGGGCTGCGGCACCTGCGTGAAGGTATGTCCTCGCGGCAACATCCAGCTGAAGGGCGGCAAGGCCGTCATCGGCACGGACTGCATCCAGTGCCTGGGCTGCCTGCAGTACTGCCCCGCCGAGGCCATCAGCCTGGGCAAAGTCACGGACAAACGCGAGCACTACTACAACAAGAACGTCACCATCCACGAGCTCACCAGCGAGAAGCTGGAAGTGCGGTAAAAGCATCTCCGTTTGTAAAGAATGTCATTGCGAACCAGCCCGCAGGCTGGTGTGGCAATTCGCATCCCCCTGCGGCGGGGTTGCGTCTATGAACACGTAAGTGCTTAAGGATTCGCCTAAATCAAGGAAAATCTCTCAATCTGCCATGCAGAGAACGGATTGCCACGTCAGCGAACGCATGGCTCCATCGACCAAATCAAAGATTTGGGATGTCGCGCAGCTTCGCTTCCTCGCAATGACATCCTATTTTAGACTTTCAAAAACTTTCCCTCCGATGCGATGCATCGGAGGGATTCTTCCTTTTATGCGTATTTTTCCCGCTCCTGAACGGCCAGGGCGTCACAGCGGTTGTTGTATTCGTTCTCCGCGTGGCCCTTGACCCAGTGGACGGTGACATCGTGCTTCTGGAGCAGGGCGTCCAGGGTCTGCCAGAGATCGGGGTTTTTCAGCGGGCCTTCCTTCCGGCGCCAGCCCTTGGTTTTCCAGCTCTGGAGCCAGCCCTGGTTGACGGCGTTGGCGATGTACTGGCTGTCGGTGTAGAGATCCACCTTGCAGGGCTCCTTCAGCCGTTCCAGCCCCTGGATCACGCCGGTGAGCTCCATGCGGTTGTTGGTGGTGTCCGCCTCGCCGCCGGAGAGAGTAAGCTCATGGCTGCCGTATTTCAGAATGGCTGCCCAGCCCCCGGGTCCGGGGTTGCCGGAGCAGGCGCCGTCGGTGTAGAGGGTGACGGCCTTCATGCCTCAGGCTCCTGGTTGGTCTCGGGCGCCGGCGCTTCCGTGGCCTCGGCGGGGACTTCCGTCTCCGGGGCCTCGGCCTCTTCGGCCTCCACATGCTCGGTGAGGGCCACGGAGATGACCTTGGAGCCCTCGCCCAGGCGCATGACGCGCACGCCCTGGGTGGCGCGGCCGGTGATGGAGATGCCCGCCGTGTGGCTGCGGATCATGGTGCCGTCGTTGGAAACCGTGAGGATATCGTCCTCATCGGAAACCAGCTTCACGGCGGCCACGGGGCCGGTCTTGTCCGTGATGTTGTGGTTCTTCAGACCCTTGCCGCCGCGGTGCTGGACGCTGTCGCCGCGGAGATATTCCTCCATGGGCGTGCGCTTGCCGTAGCCGTTTTCCGTGATGGACAGGACGTACTTGCCCGGCACGGCAACCTCGGCGCCGATGACCTCGTCGCCCTCCCGGAGGCTGATGCCCCGGACGCCCGTGGCCGCGCGGCCCATGGCGCGCACGTCCGTCTCGGCAAAGCAGATGGCCATGCCGTTTCGAGTGGCAAGGAGGATGTTGTCTTCGCCGGTGGAGCCCATGACGTTGATGAGCCGGTCGCCCTCCTCCAGATTCACGGCCCGGAGGCCGATGTTCCGGATGTTCTTGAAGGCGGAGACTGCCGTGCGCTTCACGGTGCCGTTCCTGGTGGCGAAGAAGAGGAAGCTGTCCTCGTCGGTCATGCGGAAGTGGAGCATGGCGCTGACGCGCTCGCCCGGCTCCACGGGGATGATGTTCACGATGTTGGTGCCCCGGGCGGTGCGGCTGCCCTCGGGGATCTGGTAGCCCTTCCGGCGGTAGACCTTGCCGGAATCCGTGAAGAAGAGGATGAAGTCGTGGGTGGAGGCGGTGAACACTGTCTGCACATAGTCCTCCTCCCGCAGAGCCTGGGCGCGGACGCCCTTGCCGCCGCGCTTCTGGGCGGTGTATTCTGCCGCGGGCACGCGCTTGATGTAGCCGCCGCCGGTGAGGGTGAAGACGCAGTCCTCCTCCTCGATGAGGTCCTCAATGTCAATCTCGTTCTCCACGTCCTGAATCTCGGTGACGCGGTCGGCGCCGTACTTGTCGCGGATGGCGATGAGCTCGTCCTTCAGCACGCCCTTGATCTTCTCCGGGTCGGCCAGCAGCTCGCGGTAGTAGGCGATCTTGGCCTCCAGGTCTTCATACTCCTTCTGGAGCTTCTCCCGGTCGAGACCCTGGAGTCTGCGCAGCTGCATCTCCAGAATGGCCTGGGCCTGGACGTCGGAGAGACTGAACCGGGCCATGAGATTTTCCTTGGCGTCATCATAGCTCTCGCGGATGATGCGGATGACCTCGTCGATGTTGTCCTGGGCGATCAGCAGACCCTGGAGCAGATGCTCCCGCTCCAGCGCTTTTTTCAGATCGTACTGGGTGCGCCGGGTGATGACTTCCTCCTGGAAAACCAGATATTCGTCCAGGATCTCCCGCAGGGTCAGGATCTTCGGCTGCCGCTGGTTGTTCACCAGGGCCAGCATGATGATGGAGAAGCTGGACTGCAGCTGGGTCATGCTGAACAGGCGGTTCAAAACCACCTGGGGGTTGGCGTCGCGCTTGAGCTCGATGACCATGCGCATGCCGTTGCGGTCGGATTCGTCGCGCAGGTCGCTGATGCCCTCCAGACGCTTGTCGCGCACCAGCTCGGCGATGTTTTTCAGCAGCTGGCGCTTGTTCACTTGGTAGGGAAGCTCGGTGACGATGATGCGGGTACGGTGGTCGCGGCCGTATTCCTCAAACTCCGTGCGGGCGCGGACCACGATCTTGCCTCTGCCGGTGGCGTAGGCCTGGCGGATGCCCATGCGTCCCATGATGATGCCCTTGGTGGGGAAGTCCGGGCCGGTGATGTGCTCCATCAGGTCGAAGAGTCCCGCGTCGGGATTCTCCAGCACGCAGATGCAGGCGTTGATGACCTCGGTGAGGTTGTGGGGCGGGATGTTGGTGGCCATGCCCACGGCGATGCCGCTGGAGCCGTTCACCAGCAGGTTGGGGAAGCGGCTGGGCAGCACGCGGGGCTCCTTGCGGGTCTCGTCGAAGTTGGGGTCCCAGTCCACGGTCTCCTTGTCGATGTCCCGGAGCATTTCGTCAGAAATGCGGCTCATGCGGGCCTCGGTGTAACGGTAGGCCGCCGGGGGGTCGCCGTCCACGGAGCCGAAGTTGCCGTGGCCGTCGATGAGTGGATAGCGCATGGAGAAATCCTGGGCCAGACGCACCAGCGCGTCGTAGACGGAGGCGTCGCCATGGGGGTGATAATGGCCCAGCACGTCACCGACGGCGGTGGCGCATTTCTTATAGGGGTTGTTGCGGGTCAGGCCGCCCTCATACATGCTGTAGAGGATGCGGCGGTGCACGGGCTTCAGACCGTCGCGCACGTCCGGCAGGGCGCGGCCCACGATGACCGACATCGCGTATTCGATGTAGCTGGTCTGCATTTCGCGTACCAGCTCAGATTCGGTGATCTTCTGTTCCGGGAAGGCGATGTCCTCCGGTTTGTAGCTTCTGTTGTGTGCCATTGGATCTTCGCCTCCTTAAATGTCCAGATTCTGCACATACTGTGCGTTGGATTCGATCCAGGCCCGGCGGGGTACGACCTCCTCGCCCATGAGGACGGTGAAAATCTGGTCCGCGGCCACGGCGTCGTCCAGGGTGATGCGGCGCAGAGTGCGCTTTTCCGGGTCCATGGTAGTCTCCCACAGCTCGTGGGGGTCCATCTCGCCCAGACCCTTAAACCGGCTGATATCCACCTTGGCGTTGGGGTTGTCGGCGCGGAGCTCTGCGCTGATCTTGTCACGCTCGCCGTCGGAATAGGCCACCCGCTGCTGCTTGCCGCGGCTGAGCTTATAAAGCGGCGGCACGGCGCTGTAAACGTACCCGTTCTCGATCAGCGGCCGCATATAGCGGAAGAAGAAGGTCAGAAGCAGGGTGCGGATGTGCGCGCCGTCCACGTCGGCATCGGCCATGATGATGATTTTATGATAGCGGAGCTTTTCGATGTTGAACTCGTCCCCGATGCCGGCGCCCAGGGCCACGATCAGGGGATAGAGCTTGTCGTTGCCGTAGATTTTGTCCGCCCGGGCCTTCTCCACGTTCAGCATCTTGCCCCACATGGCGAGAATCGCCTGGAAGCGGCTGTCCCGGCCCTGGATGGCGGAGCCGGCAGCGCTGTCGCCCTCGACGATGTAGATCTCGCAGAGGCTGGGGTCCCGCTCGTTGCAGTCCTGGAGCTTGTCGGGCATCTGGCCGGAGTCCAGACCGGTCTTTCTTCTGACAGATTCTCTGGCCTTTCTGGCGGCCTCTCTGGCACGAGAGGCGGTGAGGGCCTTTTCCACAATGGCCTTGGCCACGGCGGGGTTTTCCTCAAAGAACTCCGTCAGCTTGTCCTGGAGGATGCCGTCCACCAGGGTGCGCATCTCGGAATTGCCCAGCTTGGCCTTGGTCTGGCCCTCGAACTGGGGCTCGGTGAGCTTCACGGAGATGATGGCCGTGAGACCCTCGCGGCAGTCCTCGCCGGAGAGGGAGTCGCCCTCTTTCAGGGCGCCAGTCTTCTTTCCGTATGCGTTCAGCACGCGGGTCAGAGCGGTCTTGAAGCCCGTCTCATGCATGCCGCCCTCGGGAGTATGGATGTTGTTGGCGAAGGAGACGATGGTCTCGTTGTAGCTGTCGTTGTACTGCAGGGCGATCTCCGCCTCGGAGTCCGTGCGCTTGCCGGAGACGTAGATCACGTCCTGATGCAGAGCGGTTTTGTGGCGGTTAATGTAGGTGACGAACTCCCGGATGCCGCCCTCGAAATACATGCTGTCGGAAATGGGACCGGTTTCTTCCCCGTCCTCGTTCCGGTGGGGGCGCTCGTCGGTGATGGAGATGCGCAGTCCGGCGTTCAGGAAGGCCTGCTCCCGCATGCGCTTATGCAGGGTCTCATAATCGTACTCCAGCACCTCGAACATCTCCGGATCGGGCTTGAAGCGCACGGTGGTGCCGGTGCGCTCGGTGGTGCCGATGACGGTCTTGTGCTGGGTGATGTCGCCCCGGGAGAACTTCATCTGGTGAATCTGTCCGTCCTTGTGGACCTCCACCTCCAGCCACTCGGAGAGGGCGTTGACCACGCTGGCGCCCACGCCGTGAAGACCGCCGGAGACCTTGTAGCCCCCGCCGCCGAATTTGCCGCCGGCGTGGAGCACCGTGAAGACGACCTCCAGAGCACTCTTGCCCGTCTGGGGCTGGATGTCCACGGGGATGCCGCGGCCGTTGTCGGAGACGCGGATGA
>CAMHRJ010000020.1 GCA_946187475.1 uncultured Clostridia bacterium
CAGCCGGTCGATGTTGCCCTCGGAGAGATACCAGTCCCTTGCGATGTCCAGATAATGCACCCCGTCGCCGCATACCCAGGCCTCCAGCGCATCGGTGAAGCTGACGGGTCCCGTCAGTACCCACCGCAGGGGCCAGGAGATCAGCAGCACCAGCGCGATCCACCCCAGCAGGGCGAAAAAGAGCCTCGGCAGAAAACCGGGGACCCGCTCCGCCGGCGGATTCGCATCCAACGCCTCCCGGGGCGACCAGAAGCGCACCAGCTCCGGCGCAAAGCGCAGACCCACGGCGATGAAAAGCGCTGCGCTGACCACCGCTGCGATGCGCGGCACGACTGCGTAGTTCGGATAGGCCCGCCACCAGAGCGCTAGCGCAAGGAGCACTGCAGCCACGCCGCATGCCGCGACCCAGCGGGCAGGGGAGCGACTTGAAGTCGATTCCATAGGAAAAAACCTCGCTATAGGAAAGTGTAACAGATTTTGGCTTATTCTATCATAACGACTTTGAAACTACAAGCACGTTACTACTTGCTTGTTTCGTCCGACTTTGCTATAATACAATTAAAATCGGAGAAACTGCGACTATAAACCATGGAGGAAACGATATGGAAGATAATACGAAAAAGCAACTGAAAGAGAAGACGAAGAAACTCCGCCGGGTCTCCGGCTGGAAGGTGGGACTGCTGCTGTTCCTGGCGCTGCTGCTGGCAGCGGTGCTGTACATTCTGTTTTCCCTGAACCTGATCGGGCGCTCCACCAACGACCGGATCGACGCATCGATGGAGGATTTCGAGACCGATCAGCTGGGCGACGGTGCGCCGGAGACCATCGACCCCAAGAACGTGAACTGGGGCAAGGTGGACCCCCTGGCCGATGACGGTCTGCTGAACGTCCTGCTGGTGGGCCAGGACCGCCGTCCCGGCGAACCCCGCCAGCGCTCCGACTCCATGATCGTCGTGAGCATGAACCCGGAGACTAAAGAGATTTCCATGGTTTCCTTCCTGCGCGATTTGTATGTCCGCATCCCCGGCTACAGCGACAACCGCATGAACGCGGCCTATGCCTTCGGCGGCTTCGAGCTTTTGAAGGAAACCCTGATGGCGAACTTCGGCGTCTCGGTGGACGCCTGCTTCGAGGTGGACTTTGACGGCTTCGAGGCGGTCATCGACACCGTAGGCGGCGTGGACGTGGAGCTCACGGAGCCCGAGTCCCTGATCGTGGGCGGCGGCGCCCATGCGGGCATGAATCACCTCAACGGCGACCAGGCCCTCACCTACGCCCGCATCCGCGTGCTGGACAGTGACTTTGGCCGCACGGAGCGTCAGCGCAATGTGCTGCTGGCTCTGTTCGAGAAGGCCCGTCAGCATGGCCTGACCGATCTGCTGAAGCTGGGCAACGCCTTGATTCCGCAGCTCACCACGGACCAGACCACCTCCCAGATTCTCGCCCTGATCAAGGATGGGTATAACGTCCTGCACGACAACCCGAACCCCATCGAGAGCTATTTCGTCCCGGCGGAGAACGCCTATTACAATGCCACCATTCGGGGCATGATGGTGCTGGTGCCGAATCTGGATATGATTCACGGCCAGCTGCAGACCTATTTCCCGCTGAATAACACGGAGGGCTGAACCATGGCAATGTTTCAAACGAAAGACATCAACGCCTGGCTCCAGGAGATGAAAGCCGTCCCCGGCGCGGTGCTGCTGGACGTCCGGGAGCCGGACGAATACCGGGAGGCGCGCATCCCCGGCAGCGTCAACATCCCCCTGAGCGAGATCGGCAAAGCTGCTCAGCAGTTTGACCCGGACACGCCCATCTTCGTCCACTGTCTCAGCGGCGGACGCAGCATGCAGGCCGCCCGGGCCCTGCAGATGGCGGGCTTCCAAAACGTCACGAACATCGGCGGCATCAACCGCTACCGCGGCGAGATCGAGAAAGGATAAGACCATGAAAAATCAGGTCAAAGCCAAAATGCTGGCAGGGGAGCGCACCCTCGGCACCTTCTTCGAGCTGGGCAGCGCCACCGTGGCCGAGTGTCTGGGCCTCGCGGGGCTGGACTATATCATCATCGACAACGAGCACGGCCCCTTTGACCCCCAGACCACCCTGGACTATGTCCGGGCGGCGAAGCTCTACGGCCTCACGCCCTTTGCCCGGGTTTCGGAGATCAGCCGCCCCTCCATCCTGCGTCTGCTGGACGTGGGCGTCATGGGTCTGGTGATCCCGGACGTGCGCACCGTGGCCGAGGTGGAGAAGATCGTGGAATACGGCAAGTATCTGCCCCTGGGCAAACGCGGCGTGGCCAACACCGCCGGCAGCGGCTTCTGGTTTGAGGAATACGCCCAGCAGGGCCTGGAGCATTATTTCGAGGTCTCCAACGCCGAGACCATGCTCCTGCCCCAGTGTGAGACCGTGGAGTGCCTGAACGACCTGGAGAACATCCTCCGGGTGCCGGGCATCGACGGCGTTTATGTAGGTCCCTTCGACCTCTCCACCGCCCTGGGCAAGCCCGGCAAGTTCGATGATCCCGAGGTGAAGGACGCCATCGCCCACATCCAGGGCGTCTGCCGCGATATGGGCAAGTTCTCCTTCATCTTCGCCGCCAACGAGGCTGCCGCCCGCCAGGACTTCGACCTGGGCTACGGCAGCGTGACCCTGGGCATGGACGCCACGGTGCTGACCAACGCCTTCATGGGCCTGAAACAGAATCTGCTCGGATAAACCATCGGCGTGCCGACAAATGCCCGGCACGCCGTTCTGTTTCGGAAGAGCCGGAACCTTTTCCCCGTTCGATTCGTCAAACCCTGTACCTTAGATAAAGAGGTGGACAATATGAAAAAGATGATAACCCTGCTTTTGATCTGCTGCATGCTGCTCAGCGTGTTGGCCGGCTGCGGCACCCGCACGGAGGAGCCGGAGCCCACGGAGTCTCTGCCGCCTGCGGCTGCAAAGCCGGTAGAGCCGACACAGCTGCACTTCGCGGAGAGCTACGCCGAAGTCAGCGCCGCCATCCGGGATGCCGAGGCCGCTCTGGATGCCAAAAACAGCGCCATTTACGGCCGCGGTGACGCGCAGCTTGAGGCAACGGCGCAGGCATCCGCTGAGGACAACGCCGGTCCGGGCACCGCAAGCGCCGGCGGCGAGGGCACCTTCTACTCCATGACCAACGTGCAGGTCTCCGGCGTGGACGAGGGCGACATCGTCAAGACCGACGGCACCTACATCTACATTCTCCGGGATTATGAGCTGATCATCATGAAGGCCGAGAACGGCCAGGTCTCCGAGGTTTCCCACACCATCGTGGGCGAAGCCTGGCAGGACACGGAAAACGAAGACGGCTCCACCCACACCGGCCAGAAGCAGCCGACCACGCTCTACATCGTGGGCGACCGGGCGGTGATCCTCTCGGAAAAGTATTCCTGGGACGTGAACATGGACGGGGAGGAAAGCGGTGAGAACTACATCACCGTGGACATCCTGGACCTCTCCGACCGCAGCGCCCCCAAGGCGGTCAAAACCCTGGGCCAGGACGGCTATCTGGTGGACTCCCGCATGATCGACAACAAGCTCTTTCTGGCCACGTCCTACTATGTTTGGGACCCGGACGACAGCGACAACGAGACCTTTGTGCCCTGCCTCTATACCGAGGGCGAGCGCAGACCCGTGGACTGCGGCACCATCGGCATCCTGCCCGGCGGCAGCTCCACCACCTACACCGTGCTCACCAGCTATGACGTGGCAGCCGCCGGCGTCATTACCAACCAGTCCATCCTGGGCGGCGGCAGCATGGTCTATATGAACACGGAGAATCTCTATCTGGCAAATAACGAATATACCGACACCGTCACCTCCGAGACAGAGGAGAGCCCCTACACGGTGACCACCCACCTGAGTGAGTCCACCACCACGGTGCACCGCTTTGCCGTCTCCGACGGCAAGCTCTCCTATGCTGCCACGGGCTCCGTTCCCGGCACGCTGAACAACCAGTTCTCCATGGACGAAAAGGACGGCAATCTCCGCCTGGTGACCAATTCCCAGACCCAGACCTATCAGATCTACGTGGACGGCGCCCACGACTTCCAGAACTACAAGGACGGCGAGAGCACATCCTCCACCGGCGTTTACGTGCTGGATGCGGACCTGAAGCCCGTGGGCAGCACCACCGGCATCGCCGAGGACGAGTTCGTCTATTCCGTCCGCTTCGACGGCGACTGGGGCTATCTCTGCACCTATCGCACCGTGGACCCGATCTTCGCCGTGGACCTCTCCGACCCGGCCAAGCCCACGGTCACCGGCGCCGTGGAGCTGCCCGGATATTCCGATTACCTCCATGTCTGGAAGGAGGGACAGCTCTTCGGCCTGGGCATGCAGACCCAGGAGGTCGCAGCGGAGAACGGTGAGACCATCGCCAAAATGGACGGTATGAAGATGGTCATGATCGACACCTCCGACCCGGCGCATCTGAAGGAGCTGAAGACTCTGGAGATCGACTCCGACTACTCCGAGGCCCTCTATAACCACAAGGCCATCCTGGTGGATCAGGGCCGGAATCTCATCGCCTTCCCGGCGGAGAGCAGCTACCTGATTTACAGCTACACCGACGAGGGCGGCTTCCAGCTGAAGAAGGAAGTGTCCGTCAGCGAGTGGGACTGGAACAACCGCGGCATCTATATTGGCGACTGGTTCTATGTGGTCGGCGGCGACTGCATCAACGTCATCGACCTGAACACTCTGGAAAACACCGACCGCGTGATCCTTTCCAGAGGATAACCGCAAAGAATGAAAAACGGCAGGCTCAACGAGCCTGCCGTTATACTTACTATTTGCATACGAAATTGGGCGAAATCTGAAAACTCGCATGGGGTGCGCGAGGGTGTGCAAAGACCCCGAATCTTCGATTTGGATGGTCGTGCCATCTTTATGTGATGGGTTTCCCCTCGCATAATTAGATATTACTCAGCCGCTTATGGCGGCTGAATTCTCTATGAAAAATGCCAGGATCAAACGATCCTGGCATTTTTCATAGAGAAGAGAGAAAAAGGAAAACAAGAATGGATTTTGCAAATGAAAGGGAGCGATGCTCTCCTTTGTGCTTTCAATTTAACATACTTTCATAGAAAAGTGAAATACTAGTTTTCGTCTGATTATAATATAAAAATTATCGTTTTCGTCACATGCTCTGCCAAATTATACAGAAGAATTGAAAAATTGTGCATTGTTAATCCCACAACGGGCTTGATTGTAAATTGACAAGCCTCCATTCAACCGCTATAATAAAGCAAGACAGTAGGAATTAGACAGGTGTATACTTTTTGAGGATGAATTCATGAACACGGGAAGACGATACTATTACCTTACCATTGCGGAGCTGAAAAACCTGACCCGTGCTGCGGAGCGGCTGATGGTGTCGCAGCCTTCGCTGACCCAGTATTTGAACAAGCTGGAGCAGGATCTCGGCGTCATGCTGATGGACCGGCACTATACGCCCATGCGTCTGACGGACGCGGGACGGGTGTACTACGACTATCTGGCCGATCAGTATGAGCGGGAGCAGAAGCTCCTGCGGGATTTGGAGCCCTATCGTCCGCGCCAGCGGGCGTTACTGAAGGTGGGCGTGCCGCTGCAGAAGGGCATGATGTTCACGCGCACCATCCTGCCGCGCTTTGTCCATGACAATCCCGGCATCGAGCTCTCCATCTGGGAGGGCACGGCCCAGACCGTCCGTGACCGGGTGGCCAAGGGTGAGCTGGAGGTGGGTTTCGGCTATTCCTTCAGCGGCGTGGACGCCCAGTGCGTGGAGCAGTCTCTGGGCAGGGAGCAGGTCTATCTGGTCTGCCACAAGGACAGCCCGCTGCTGGGCGGGCAGGAGACCTCCATGGAGCAGCCCCTCAGCGTGGAGCCTGCGGCTCTGCGAGAGGAGATTTTCTATCAAATGTCGCCGGAGTACGTGCTCTATGCCCTGGAGCAGGAGCATCTGCACCGGGTAGGCGCTGATCCCGTGCGCCGGATTACCATGTCGAACCTCATCGGCATTCTCAACGCCCTGGCTGCCGACCCGGACAGCGGCTTTGCCTACATCCCGGACTATATCTTCGAGGAGAAGAACGCCCAGGATCTGCTGCCCCAGCTGGGATTCTTCCACCTGGGCGACGCGGTGCCGGAATGGCAGTTCGTCATGCTCCGCCGCAAGGGCCGCAGCCTCTCCCGGGAGGGCCGGGTTTTCTGGAACTGCGTGCTGGAGGAATACCGCGCGGCAAAATAACCGCAAATTTCTTCTTTACATTTTCCCCGGAGTTTGCTATAATACCATCTGCTGGTTCTGAAACCGGCATACGCGGCTGTAGCTCAGCTGGATAGAGTGCCAGACTCCGACTCTGGAGGTCGTGGGTTCGAATCCCGTCAGCCGTACCAAAAAATCTCACCCACGCCAGTGGGTGAGATTTTTTGCATGTAGGCAGCCGCTTTGCGGCGGCACATTCTACGAAAAGAATCCCCATTCACGGAACGGATGGGGATTCCAATTTTTTTCAGTTTATTCCTTCACCTGCTCAAACAGCGCTGCGGCTTTTGCCAGCTCGTCGCGGATCTGGATGTGCTGGGGACATACCTGCTCGCAGGCGCCGCAGCGGATGCAGTTGACCGCCTGCTGCCGCCCGTGACCGCCCACCAGCCAGCGCTCTCTGCCCTTGGCGGTCTCCAGATTGTCGTAGAGGGTGTAGACGTTCCTGGCCGTGAAGGTGCCGGAGATGCCGATCTCCTTGGGGCAGACCTTCGCGCAGTAATTGCAGCTGGTGCAGGGAATCAGCGGGATGCGGGCCAGCGCCTCCTGGGCCTTTTTGACGGTCTCCCGCTGCCCATCGGTCAATCCGACAAAATGCTCCATATAGGAGATGTTATCCTCCATCTGTTCCACGCTGCTCATGCCGGAGAGCACCACCAGCACGCCGGGCAGGTCTGCCGCAAAGCGGATGCCCCAGGAGGCGCAGGAGGACTCGGGCTCCGCGTCCTTCAGGACCGATGCCACCGACTCCGGGGGATTGGCCAGCAGTCCGCCCTTCACCGGCTCCATGACGATGACGGGTTTGCCGTATTTCCGGGCCATTTCATAGACCCCGCGGGACTGGATGGAGGGCTCCTCCCAGTCGGCGTAGTTGATCTGCAGCTGCACGAACTCCGCCTCCGGGTGAGCGATCAGGATTTCCTCCAGCTCCTCGGGGGTGGAGTGGAAGGAAAAGCCGATGTGTTTGATCTTGCCCTCGGCCTTCTTCTCTTTTACGAACTCCCACATATCGAAGTCATCAAAGACATGCGTTCTGCCTTCGCCCAGGTTGTGCAGCAGATAGTTGTCGAAGTATCCCGCGCCGGTCCGCTCCAGGGAGTCCTCAAACTGCTGGATGGCCTCCTCTTTGGTCTTGCAGCCGATCCAGGCGGCGTTTTTGGTGGCCAGCTGGAAGCTCTCCCGGGGATAACGCTCCACCAGCGCCTGGCGAATGGCGTCCTCCGAGCCCTGATAGGCCCAGGCGGTGTCAAAGTAGGTGAAGCCCGCCGCCAGGAAGCGGTCCACCATCTCTTTTACCTGCTCCAGGTCGATCACGTCGCCCTTCTTGGGCAGACGCATCAGACCGAAGCCCAGCTTCTTGATTTCCTGCTCAAAGAATTTCATGGTTCTGCTCCTTCCGATCGGCTTGTTCTGTCTTGTTCCGGAAAACCAATGCCTCAATATACCGACGCTCTGGAGCTGGTGAGCTTCCAGACGCCCTGCTCCCTGCGCAGGTTGAAGTCGCCCTGCAGACGCCAGGCGCTTTTCCTGCCGCCATAGACGGCGGCCACGACACGGCTGCGTCCGACCAGCGTGGCGGTATCGCCGCTGACCTGGACGTCGATGCGGTCATGCTCGGCGGAGTAATAGTTGAAGGTCCCGTCCAGAAGCCCCTGCAAGAAGACCTCTGCCGACTGCCGCACGCCGGTCATGTGGACCAGGCAGTAATCCTCTGCCATCATCCGGCGCAGCCCCTCGGCGTCCTTTGCGATCATACACCGCCAGTATTCCCGGTACAGAGTTCCAATGATTTCCTGATCATACATTACTCTTTTTGCTCCTCCGCGTCAAGATAGCGGATCACCTTTGCAGGCACGCCGCCCACCACGGCGTAGTCCGGAACATCCTTCGTGACCACGGCGCCGGCGGCGACCACGGCGTATTCTCCGATGGTCACGCCGGGGCAGATCGTGACGTTCATGCCGATCCAGGCGTTTTTCTTCACCGTCACCTTTCCGTAGGTGTAGATGGTGTGGCGGCGATTCATGTGGTGATTGATGGTGGCGATGCGCAGACCGGGCGCCGCCATGGAGCCGTCCTCAAACTCGATCCCGCCGGAGGCGGAGAGAATGGCGGAGTGGTTGATAAAAACACCTTTGCCGAATTTGACCCGGTTTCCGAAGTCGCAGATAAACGGCGTCAGGATGCGCACGTCGTCCAGCTTCCGGCCGAAGAGCTCCTCCAGATAGGTGACATAGCCGGGGGCGTCCGGCATGGCGGCGTTGGCCTGGGCGCAGAGCTTCCGCGCCCGCATCATTTCCTCCACCGCCTCTTTGAAATAAGGCTCCCGGGTGTCCGTGGGGCCGCCCTGGTCCATCAGCTGATAGACATATCCCTGCTCGTAATCCATGATGTCCTCCTTACAGCAATCCGTTTGCCTTCAGCCAGCGCTGCAGGCTGCTTCTGGACTCGGCTGCGATGCTGCCCAGGATGGACAGGCCGCTCTTCACATCGGCGTTGGGGCAGGTGCGCCGGATGTCCCGCTCGCTGCCGCCCATGCCGCTGCCCTCGTTGGTGCAGATGGGCAGGATGGTTTTGCCGGAAAAATCGAACTGCTCCAGGAAGGTGAAGACCGCCATGGGCATGGTGCCCCAGTAGTTGGGATAGGCGAGGACGACGGTGTCATAATCGTCAATGGAGTCCGGCATGGATTTCAGCTCCGGTCTGGCCTTCGCCCGCAGGTCCCGCTTGGCTTCCTCGATGCAGGTCATGTAGACGGGGGAGTAGGGGGCCGCCATCTCAATCTTGAAGCTGTCCGCGGGAATCAGCTCCTGCAGAATGCCGCAGACGATCTCGGTGTTGCCCACCTTCACATAGCGCATTGCGCCGCCGAAATAGTTCTCATCCGCTCTGGAATAATACGCGATCAAAGTCTTTGCCATGGTCGTTTCCTCCTGTTGTGTTTGGTTTGGTGAGTCCATGATAACAAGTTTCTATTGCAAAGTCCAATCGAAATAGTGTATAATCGATTTAATTCTTAAATAGCGAGGACGACCATGACCACAAAACAGATCGATTACTGCATTGAGCTGGCCCATACACTGAATTTCAGCCGGGCAGCGGAGAATCAATTCGTCAGCCAGCCGACCTTCTCCTACCAGATCAGGCTGCTGGAGGAGGAGATCGGCTTTGCGATCTTTGAGCGCAGCGGAAAGGGCGCTGCGCTGACGCCTGCGGGCGCGCAGTTTGTCGCGTTTCTCGCCGGCATGCGGGAGGACCTGAAGCGCGCCATCGAGCAGGGGCAGAATTTCAGCGCGCAGTTTCGGGACAGCATCTCCGTCAGTCTCATGGTTCGGCAGGCGGTTTACTTTCTCCCGGAGGCCATGCGGCTGTTTGCCGAGACCCATCCGGAGGTGCAGATCACGCCGGTGTTCCAATATGAAAACGGGGTAGAGGCCTTTCTCAGAAACGAGGTCGATCTGCTCTTTGCCCTGAAGGAACAGACCCGGCAGATCCGCGGCATCGTGGTGCACGAGCTGTTTGAGAGCCGCATCTACCTGATCACGGACAAAAACGACCCCCTTGCGGCAAAGAACCGGATCCGGGAGCCGGATCTATACGGCCGCACGCTGATGGTTGGCGGGGGCTCACCGCCGGCGCTGCGGGCCGTGCAGCACCGGCTCATGGCCTCCGGAAAGATCTCGCATTTCAACAGCCCGGACCACGACACGACCCTCACCAACATTGCCGCCGGAAAAGGCGTATGCCTGGCGCCCGGCTTTCTCAACGACCACAGCGGCCAGTTCGCCTGGATTCCCTATGACTGCAAAGAGACCTTCTCCTGCGTCCTCTGTGCCCACAAAAATGACAGCAGACCCAGCGTCACGGCATTGATCGAGCTCCTGCGTCAGCTTTACCGTGACGCCGTGGCGTTTCCGCTGTAAAATACAATGGAAAACAATGTTGACACGATGTCAGAATAATGCTATACTAGGTTCTGACATCGTGTCAATCTATCATTTGGAAGGAATGGTTTTATGAAAAAGAATACCGGAGCGCAGCTGGCGCTGTATCCCGCCCCTGTTCTGGTGGTGGGCGCCATGGTGGACGGCAAGCCCAACTGGACGCTGGTGGCCCACGCGGGCGTCATGGCCCACAGCCATGTGATGCTCTCCATGGTTCAGGCTCACTACACCAACCGGGGCATCCGGGAGAATAGAGTGGTCTCTGTGAACGTGGTGGATGCCTCCTGGCTGAAGGAAGCGGACCGCATGGGCTGCATCAGCGGCAGCAAGACGGATAAATCCGAGGCCTTTGCCTACACTCTCGGCGAGAAGGGCGCGCCCATGATCGACACGGCCAAGGTGAGCATCGAGTGCGAGGTGGAGGATATCTACGAGCTGGCGGGCTTCGATAACTTCATCTGCAGGATTACCGGCACCTATGTGGACGAGGAAATCCTCACCGAGAAGGACAAGATCGATTACCGCAAGTTCAAGCCCGCACTGTTCCAGTTCCCGACCTATGAGTATCTGGAGACCGGCGACATTCTGGGCGCCTGCATGAAGATGAACTGACGCCGTAGATCTGGGAGGAAAGAAACATGCCGAAAGGCTCTGCAGAACTGACCCAAGCCCGGCGGGAGGAAATCGTCGCCGCCTGCCGGAAGCTCTATGAGACCATGAGCTTCAAGGAGATCACCCTCAAGGAGATCGGGCAGCAGACTTCTTTTACCCGCACCTCGATCTATAATTATTTCGAGACGAAGGAAGAGATCTTCCTCGCCCTCTTCGGGCAGGAATATGATCTGTTCGCGGAGGATCTGAACGCACTCTGCGCGCGGGAAGAGGCCCTCAGCCTGGAGGAGCTCTCTTCGGAACTGGCCCGTGCTCTGGAGCGGCGGCCGCTGATGCTGAAGCTCCTGAGCATGAACCTCTATGACATGGAGGCCAATTCCCGTATGGAGCGGCTGGTGGAATTCAAGGCCGCCTATGGGCGCTCTCTCGACGCGCTGGATCGCTGCCTGACGCACTTTGTGCCGACGCTCACACAGGAAAAGCGACAGTCCTTCCTGTGTGCCTTTCTGCCCTTTGTGTTCGGCCTGTATCCTTACACGGTGGTGACGGACAAGCAGCGTCAGGCCATGGAGGAGGCGGGAATCGCTTATCCTTATCTGAGCACCTATGAAATGGCGAATGCCTTTATCCGCACCCTGCTGGGAGGTTTGAAATGATCACGATCAACATTTACTATACCGGCCGGAACGGCTCCGCCCGGGCCTTCGCGGAGGAAATGGTGCGCCGGGGCACGGTCTCGGCCATCCGCGCCGAGGACGGAAACCTCCGCTACGAGTACTTTTTCCCCATGGAGGATTCGGAGACCGTGCTGCTCATCGACCAGTGGCGCTCTCAGGCGGCCATCGACGCCCACCACGCGTCGCCCATGATGGCCGAGATCGCGGCCCTGCGGGAGCAATTTGACCTGCACATGAAGGTGGAACGCTTTGTCTCCGACGACGCCGGTCTGCCGGAGCAGGATTTGAAGTTTATCAAGAAGTAGGGGGTACGGAACATGACCAAAAAGATTACACAGACCGCCGGACGGCAGCAGCTGGGCGAATTCGCGCCCATGTTCGCCCATCTCAACGACGATGTGCTCTTCGGAGAAGTCTGGAACGAGGAAGCCATCGACGTCAAGACCAAATGCATCATCACCGTCGTCTCTCTGATGGCCTCGGGCATCACGGATTCGTCTTTGAGCTACCATCTGCAGAACGCGAAGAACCACGGCGTCACCAGGGAAGAGATCGCCGCCATCATCACCCACGCCACCATGTATGTGGGCTGGCCCAAGGGCTGGGCGGTGTTCCGCCTTGCCAGGGAGATCTGGAACGAGACTGCCCCCGCCGAGAGCGAGAAGGACGCCTACCAGAACGAGATCTTTTTCCCCATCGGGGAACCGAATCCCTACGGGGAGTTCTTCGTGGGCCAGAGCTATCTGGCGCCTCTCAGCACGGAGCAGGTGCCGGTTTATAACGTGACCTTTGAGCCGGCCTGCCGCAACAACTGGCACATCCACCACGCCGCCTCCGGCGGCGGTCAGATGCTGATCTGCGTCGGCGGCCGGGGCTGGTATCAGGAGTGGGGCAAGGCCCCTGTGGAGATGACCCCGGGCACCGTCGTCAACATCCCCGCCAATGTCAAGCACTGGCACGGCGCAGCCGCCGACAGCTGGTTTTCCCACCTGGCGCTGGAGGTGGAGGGCGAAAATGCCTCCACCGAGTGGCTGGAGCCGGTCTCCGAAGAAGACTATAAGAAGCTTTGAAACTTACTGAAGGAGGAAATCACATGAGCAATCAACCTGTACCCGGAAAAGACGGCAACAAGTATGTCCCCTTTGAGGAGCGCACCGGCGAGAGCTCCGTGGTGTTTTTCACCCGCGACCTGTCCGAGACCGGCATGAAGAAGATCTATGACAAGGTGTCCCAGGTGCTCACCGGCAAGGTGGCCATCAAGCTGCACACCGGCGAGGCCGAAGGCCCCAACATCATCCCCAGACCCTGGGTCAAGGGCCTGATCGACGAGCGCCTGCCTGAGGCGACCATCATCGAAACCAACACCTATTATGAGGGCACCCGCCACACCACCGAGCTCCACCGCAAGACCCTGGAGACCAACGGCTGGACCTTCTGCCCGGTGGACATTACCGACGCGGAGGGCGTCGCCTCTCTGCCGGTGAAAAACGGCAAGTGGTTTACCGAGATGTCCGTGGGCAAAACCATGCCGAACTATGACTCCCTGCTGGTGCTGACCCACTTCAAGGGGCACATGATGGGCGGCTTCGGCGGCTCCAACAAGAACATCGGCATCGGCTGCGCCGACGCGAAGATCGGCAAGAAGATGATCCACAACTTCCACGACACGGAGAACATCTGGGCCATCAGCGAAGAGGAGCTGATGGAGCGCATGACCGAGAGCACCAAAGCCACCATCGACCACTTTGCCGACCATGTCTGCTATATCAACACCATGCGCAACATGTCCGTCTCCTGCGACTGCGAAGGCCCCTCTGCCGAACCCGTGGTCACCCCGGACGTGGGCATTCTGGCGTCCCTGGACATCCTCGCGGTGGACAACGCCTGCGTGGACATGATCTACAGCCTGCCCGAAGGCGGCGGAAAGGCCATGATCGAGCGCATTGAGACCCGCCACGGTCTGCGCCAGCTGAGCTACATGAAGGAGCTGGGCATGGGCAATGACCGCTACACCCTCATCGACATTGACAACGGCGACGCGGTCATCACCGCTGCCGAGGCCGTCAAGGACGTGAAGCCCGTCTGGAAGCCCGACCGCTACAACGTCTTCTGGGGCCGCAACAAGCATGAATAAAAGGAGTCCTACCCATGAGCAAAACACTCGTCGCATATTTTTCCGCCAGCGGCAGCACTTCCCGCCTGGCCAAGAGCCTGGCCGCCGCGGCGGACGCCGCACTATATGAGATCCGGCCCGCCGTGCCCTATCAGCGGGGCGACCTGAACTGGATGGACAAAAAGGCCCGCAGCACCATAGAGATGGCAGACCCCAACTGCCGCCCGGCCATGGCCTCTGCCGACGCCCCGGTGGCGGAGGCGGACGTGATCTTTCTGGGCTTCCCCATCTGGTGGTACCGGGAGCCGGCCATCATCGACACCTTCCTGGAGGCCTATGATTTCTCCGGCAAGACCGTGGTGCCCTTCTTCACCTCCGGCGGCAGCCCACTGGGTGAAGGCCAGGACCGCATCCAGAGCCTTGCCAAGGGCGCAAAGGTCCTGCCCGGCAAGCGCTTCAGTGGCCGCGCCTCCGAAGCCGAGCTCAAGGACTGGATCTCCGGCCTGCACCTCGCATAAAAGAATACGCCAAAATGCACCGCTTCCCGCGGTGCATTTTTGGTTGAAAAAGCGCCATGCATCTGCTAAACTGAAACACAGAAAACCACCGCGAAAAACGCGATAACCGGAGGTGACTGCATGAGCGCCAATCGATCCCTCTCCACCCAGCAGGTGGCGGAGCTGCTCCATGTCAGCCGATCGACCATCTATGATCTCATTCGCCGGGGCGAGCTGCATTCCTACCGCATCGGGCGGAAGGTGCGCTTCACCCAGGACGACGTGGACGCCTATATCGCCCGGGCCCGCCATGAGCAGACCGTGCGCCCGGTCCAGCGCGCCGATGTGCAGAGCACGCTCCTGCACCCCGAGCCGCCCAAATACGGCCGCCTGATCCTCTCGGGCCAGGACGTGCTGCTGGATCTGCTGGCCAATCAGCTGGCCCGGCAGGAGGTGGGCGCGGAGCGCTGCTACCTCAACAGCTTCGAGGGGCTTTTGAGCCTCTATCAGGGCCGGGTGGACGCCGCCGCCTGCCATCTCTATGACGCGGAGGAGGACGCCTTCAACGTGCCCTTCGTGAAAAAGCTCCTGCCGGGCATCCCGGCGGCGCTGATCAACCTCTCTTACCGCACCGTGGGCTTCTATGTCCCGGCGGAGAACCCCAAGGGCATCTCCGGCTGGGAGGATTTGAAGCGCGAGGATATCTCCATCCTGAACCGGGCCCCGGGCAGCAGCCCCCGCATCCTGCTGGACGGGCAGCTCCGCCGCATGGGCGTGGACGCCAGGACCCTGCGCGGCTACGAGATTGAAATGAAAAACCACCTGACCATGGCGGCGGCGGTCGCCGCCGGGGAGGCAGACCTCGCCATCGGCACCGAGCGCGTCTCGAACCAGATCGAGGGCCTGGACTTCATCCCGCTGCTGGATGAGCGGCTGGATTTGGCGGTGCGGCTGGACTATCTGGACACCCCAGCCGGGGACATGCTGCTGGAGACCCTGGCCTCCCGGGCTTTCCGCCGGGCACTGCGGGGCGTCAGCGGAAACGACTATCGGGATTTGGGAAAAATCCTCTGGGAGGGCTGAACGATGCTGAACGTACTCACGCCGGAGGAAGCCCTCCGGCTCATGGAAACCGCGTTCCGGCCCCTCCGGCTGGAGACCGAGCGCACTGCCGTTCTGGGCGACGTGCTGGCCGAGGACGTGATCGCCTCGGAGTTCGTGCCGGACTTTGACCGCTCCACCGTGGACGGCTACGCCCTTCGCGCCCGGGACACCTTCGGCTGTTCCGACGCGATTCCCGCGATCCTGCCCCTGGTGGGCGCGGTGCAGATGGGCCAGACCCCGGACTTCACGCTTTCCCCCGGAACCTGTGCCGCCATCCCTACCGGCGGAGCATTGCCGGATGGCGCGGACTGCGCCGTGATGGTGGAGTATACCGAGGACTACGGCGACGGCACCATCGGCGTTATGAAAAGCGCCGCCCCGGGCCAGAATCTCATCTTCCGGGGCGACGATGTGAAGCCCGGCGACGTCCTGTTTTCCGCCGGTCGAAAGCTCACCGCCTCGGACATCGGCGCCTTGGCGGCATTGGGAAAGACCCGCGTCCGGGTCAAGGCGCCTCTGCGCGTGGGCGTCATCTCCACGGGAGACGAGCTGGTCTCTCCGGAGGAAACACCGGGCCCGGGGCAGGTGCGGGACGTGAACACGCCTATGCTATTGGCTCTGCTGCATCAGTGGGGCGTGGAGGGCGTAGACTTTGGCCGTGTCCCGGATGACGAAGCCGTGCTGCGCACCACCGTGGAGCGTGCGGCGGAAGCCTGCGATCTGGTTTTGATTTCCGGAGGCAGCAGCGTGGGCCAGAAGGACGCGGTCTGCCGGGTGCTGGAGTCTCTGGGCGAAGTGCTCATGCACGGCATCGCCATCAAGCCCGGCAAGCCCACCATCCTTGCCAAAACCAAAGACGGCAAGCCCCTGGTGGGCCTCCCAGGACATCCGGCGGCGGCCTATTACATTGCAAGATTGTTCGTGCG
>CAMHRJ010000021.1 GCA_946187475.1 uncultured Clostridia bacterium
GACATCAGTGTCACCGATGCAGTGGAGGCGCCGGAGGACTTCAACGCCATCGGCTCCTGTCTGAAAAAGGAGTATATCTACAAGATCCACAACTCCCGCATCCGCAACGCCTTTCTGGAGCACCGGGCCTGCTTTTACCCCTATCCCCTCCAGATCGAGACCCTGCGTCAGGCGGGCAAGGCCTTCGAGGGCACCCACGACTTCGCCGCCGTGCGCAGCGTGGGCACCGAGACGAAAACCACCGTCCGCACGGTTTACTGGTGCACGGCGGAGCAGCAGGGCGAGGAGATCACCATCGCCGTCTGCGCCGACGGGTTTCTGTATAATATGGTGCGGGCCATCGTGGGCACCATGGTCTACGCTTCCCACGGCAAGCTCCGCCCTGAGGACATCCCCGCCCTGCTGGAGACCCGGGACCGCCGGCTCACCGGCCCCACCATGCCGCCCCAGGGGTTATACCTGAATCGCCTCTGGTACGACGGCCCAGTGGGCGAAATGATGCTGAAAGACTAAAACAACCCGAATCTACAATAGAATGTCATTGCGAACCAGTGACCGACGTCACTGGTGTGGCAATCCGTTCTTTTTGCATGATTGGTAATGCCTATGACACGAAAAAAACGAAAACTGAGCCGGCGCGGGTATCTGGTGCTGGGACTGCTGATTCTGGCGGCACTGCTGTTTGTGCTGTCGCTGGTGCTGTTCCGCCAGGATGCCCCCGTCGGAGAGATCGAGACCACGCCCTACGCCCTGGACAGCAGTGCCCAGCAGCGCTTCGCCGCCATGGAAGGCGGACTGGCCGTGGCCTCCGGCGAAGGGCTGCAGCTCTTTGACGAGTTCGGCGGCCTCATCGTGCGCCAGACGGCCACCATGTCCGAGCCCGCCGTCAGCGCCGCCGGGAAGTTCGCCGCCGCCTGCGACGTGGGCGGCACCACGCTGATCACCGCGGACATCGAGGGAGGCATCAAGGAGCACGAGCTCACCAACGCCATCATCTCTGCCCGCCTCCTGCCCGACGGCTGGCTGGCCGTGGCCACGGAATCCCCGGGCTACAAAGGCATGGTCACGGTCTACGACGAGCACTTCGACGTGATCTACGAGTGGTACTCCGGCGAGGACTACGTCCTCAGCGCCGACCTCTCCGAAAACCATGTGCTGGCAGTGCTCTGCGCCGGCACCGGCGGGTCGAAGGTGCATCTGTTCGCCATGAACAGCGAGGAGGAGCGTGGCGTGTTCGTGGCGCCGGACCTGCTGCTGGACCTGCGCTGGGTCAGCGGGAGCCGTCTGGCGGTTTTGAGCGACGCACGGCTCCTGCTGCTCACGGACAAGGGCGTGCAGGACTTTGAATACAGCTTCAGCGGTCTGCATCTCTATGACTACGACGTCAGTGACAGCGGCATCTTCGCCCTGGCGCTCTCGGCTTACCGCAGCGGCGGCAACACCACCCTGATCACCCTCTCCGCCTCCGGCAAGGTGCTGGGCGAGCACACGGTGGAAAAGCTCACGGGCATCGACCTGCGTGGAAAGCAGGTGCTGGTCCGGGGCGGCAACCAGCTGACGCTCTTCAACCAGCAGCTGGAGGAGCTGCGCACCGCCCAGATCGACGGCGTGGGCGTGCAGCAGGCCCTGCTGCTGAAAAACGGCGAAGCCCTGCTGGTCTACGACTATTCGGCTCAGGCCATTACCATATAAATCGAATCAACCTGTACAGAAAGAGTTGGGTATTATGAAGATTGCAATTACCGTCATATTTGTTCTGATTCTGCTGATCGCAGCCTGGAGCGGCTATAAGCGCGGCTTCATCCTCAGCGCAGCCAGTCTGGCGGCCATCGTGGTGTCGCTGTATCTGGCCTGTCTGCTGTCGGCGGCCTTCTCCGGGGAGATCGTCTCCGGCATGTATCCCTTCGGCAAGGGCTACATCGACACCCAGATCGAGAACACGGTCATGCCGAAAATGGGCATCAGCGCCGATTTGAGCGTCAAGGATGCCCTGGCCAGCGATCCGGACCGCACCCAGGAGTTCTGCGCCGAGACCTTCCGCGCCGCAGGCATCTCCGGCGGCCCGGCAGAGCAGATGGCTCAGGAGGCCATCGATTACAGCGCCGCCCAGCTGGTGGACATCCCCACCGCCGTGGCCCAGGTGTTCTGTGAGCGGCTGGCCTATGTGGTAGGCACGGTCATCGCCTTCATTCTGGTGCTGGTGCTGCTCATGGCCATCGGCAACATCCCGAATCTCACCTTCCGCATCCCCAACCACCCCCGTCTGGACGACGTGGGCGGCGCGGTGGCCGGTCTCATCAACGGCGTGGCCTACTGCATCCTGCTGTGCTGGGCGCTGCAGTTTGCCGGCGCGCTCATCGGCCGGGAGACGCTGGAGCAGAGTCCCCTGGCGAGATTCTTCCTCAGCATCGACATTCTGACGGCCGGCGTCGGAATCTAAGCCCATCCGTTTCTTTGGCAAAGGAGTATCGAACCTATGCAGCCTACAACCTGCGCACGCTGCGGCAAAAACCTTGCCGTGGTGTTCATCACCCGCATCGAAAACGGCGAGAGTCACAACGAGGGACTCTGCCTCAAGTGCGCCCGCGAGCTTCACATCAAGCCCGTGGACGACGTCATCGAAAAAATGGGTCTCTCTGACGAGGACCTGGAGAATATCACCGGCGACATGATGGACCTGCTGCGCTCCGCCGAGGACCTGCCCGACAGCTCCGAGGACTCCGGGGAGAACGACGACGGCAAGACCGCCACCTTCCCCTTCCTCAGCCGGCTCTTCGGCGCCAACAACAGCATCCAGCCCGCCGAGGACGCTCCACGCAAGGAGCCGCCCAAGGACAGCCGGAACCAGAAGGAGCCCGCCCAGAAAAAGCGGAAGTTCCTGGACAGCTACAGCATCGACCTGACGGCCAGAGCCGCCGAGGGCAAGCTGGACCGCATGGTGGGCCGGGAGGAGGAGCTGGAGCGGGTGCTCCAGATTCTCAACCGCCGCCAGAAGAACAATCCCTGTCTGATCGGCGAGCCCGGCGTGGGCAAAACCGCCATCGCCGAGGGTCTGGCCCAGCGCATTGCCGACGGCAATGTGCCCCACAAGCTCAAGGACAAGCGCGTCCACCTGCTGGACCTCACGGCCCTGGTGGCAGGCACCCAGTTCCGGGGCCAGTTTGAGAGCCGCATGAAGGGTCTCATCGACGACATCCGCAAGGCCGGCAACGTCATCCTCGTCATCGACGAGGTGCACAACATCGTCGGCGCCGGCGACGCCGAAGGCAGCATGAACGCCGCCAACATCCTCAAGCCCGCCCTGTCCCGGGGCGAGATCCAGGTCATCGGCGCCACCACCTTCACCGAATACCGCAAGCACATCGAAAAGGACGCCGCGCTGGAGCGCCGGTTCCAGCCCGTCACCGTGGCGGAGCCCTCCATCGCCGAGAGCGTGGAGATCATCCAGGGCATCCGGAAATATTATGAGGAATTCCACCAGGTGGAGATCCCCGACGAGATGTGCGCCGCCGCCGTTCGGCTCAGCGAGCGGTATATCACCGACCGTTACCTGCCGGACAAGGCCATCGACCTGATCGACGAGGCCTGCTCCGACGTGAATCTGAAAAATCTCGCCCTGGTGCGCAAGGCCGAGCTGGAAAAGGAGCTGGCCGACTACGACCGGGAGCGGGAGCTGCTGCTGGCCGACACGGAAAACGAGGACTTCGCCCGCATGGCGGAGCTGCGCAGCCGCTCTCTGGTGGTGCAGGAGGAACTGGACGCCATCAACGCCCAGCCCCGCCCCCAGCTGACCACGGAGAATCTGGCCCGGGTCATCGAGCTCTGGACCAAGATCCCCGCCTCCACCATCCGGGAGGACGAATTCAGCCGCATCGCCGAGCTGGGCGACCGGCTCCGGGCGCACATCGTGGGCCAGGACCAGGCCGTGGACACCGTCTGCGCCGCCATCCGCCGCAGCCGCGTGGGACTCCAGACCAAGCGCAAGCCCGTGAGCTTCATCTTCGTGGGCGGCACCGGCGTGGGCAAGACCGAGCTGGTCAAGCGCCTGGCCGCCGATCTCTTCGACGCGCCGGAGAGTCTGATTCGGCTGGATATGTCCGAGTTTATGGAGAAGTTCTCCGTCTCCCGGCTCATCGGCTCGCCGCCGGGCTATGTGGGCTATGACGAGGCCGGCCAGCTCACCGAGAAGATTCGCCGCCGGCCCTACAGCGTGGTCCTCTTCGATGAGATCGAAAAGGCCCACCCGGACGTGCTGAACATCCTGCTGCAGATCCTGGATGACGGCCGCATCACCGACGCCCAGGGCCGCACCGTGAACTTTGAAAATACCGTGGTCATCATGACCACCAACGCCGGCAGCACCACCAAGACCGGCGCTCTGGGCTTCGGCCTCACCGCCGACGACCAGACCCGGGAGAAGGCCATGAAGGCCCTGCAGGACTTCCTGCGGCCGGAATTCATCAACCGCGTGGACGAGATCGTCTACTTCAACAAGCTGACGGAAGAGAACTTCCGCAGCATCGCCAATCTGATGCTCACGGAGCTGAAGGACGTCATGGCCGAGCGGGGCATGACCCTCAGCTGGGACGAGCGCGTCATCGACCTGCTGGTGAAAAAGAGCTTCAGCGAGACCTACGGCGCCCGCAATCTCCGCCGCACCCTGCAAAAGGACGTGGAGGACGCCATTGCCGCCGCGCTGGTGGCAGAGCGCCGCCACAACGCCGCCGTGCAGCTGACCGCCGACGGCGAAACCGTACAAGTGAACCTATCCTGAGGAGGACTGAACGAAATGAACACCGATCGCATTGAAATCATCCAGGGCGACATCACCAAATCCGAGGTGGACGCCATTGTGAACGCCGCCAACACCTCCCTGCTGGGCGGCGGCGGCGTGGACGGCGCCATCCACATGGCCGCCGGCAGCGCGCTGCTGGCCGAGTGCCGCACCCTGGGCGGCTGCAAGACCGGCGAGGCCAAGATCACCCGGGGCTATCGTCTGCCCGCCAAGCACGTCATCCACACCCCCGGCCCCCGCTACAAGGACGGCAACCACAACGAGGCCGAGCTGCTGGCCAACTGCTACCGCAACTGCCTGAAGCTGGCGGTGGAGAACCACTGCGCCACGGTAGACTTCCCCAGCATCAGCACCGGCGTTTACAGCGTCCCCCTGAACGACGCGGCGAAGATCGCCGTCCGCACCCTGGCCGAGACCCTGGAAAAGAACACCACCATCAAACGGGTGCGCATGGTCTGCTTCGATCAGAAGACCAAGACCGCCTATGAAAAAGCACTGGCCGAGCTGCAGGCCGAGGAGTGATGAACGCAATGTTCGAAAGAGAGAGAATCGACGGCATCAATCTCAAATATAACGCCCCGGTGACCCTGACCTTCGCCCTGCTGAGCCTGCTGACGTTGGCGCTGGCGGAGTTCACCGACGGCTGGACCACGCAGAACCTTTTCTGCGTGTACAAGTCTCCCCTGTCCGACTATCTGACCTATCCCCGGTTCGTGCTCCATGTGCTGGGCAACACCGATCTCACCACCTGCATCGGCAATGTCATCATCCTGCTGGTGGTGGGCCCCGCGGCGGAGGATCGCTTCGGCAGTCCCAAGGTGCTGTTTGCGGTGCTGCTGACCGCCGTGGCCTCGGGCCTGATCATGTGGTTCCTGTTCCCGGACGCGGTGCTCATGGGCGCCAGCGGCGAGATCTTCATGTTCATGGTGCTGGCCAGCTTCGCCAGCGTGCGCGGGGGCTATGTGCCCATCACGCTGCTGCTGGTGCTGGTGCTGTATCTGGGCAGCGAGGTGCTCCAGGCCGTGTCCGGCACGGCCAATCTGGCCCAGCTGACCCACATCGCCGGCGGCGCCGTGGGCCTGCTGCTGGGACTGGTCTACAGCCGGAGCGCCGTCACGGCATGAATCTGCTCGTAAGCGCCTGTCTGCTGGGCGAGGCCTGCCGCTATGACGCCAAAAGCAAGCCCCTTCCGTCTGAGACGCTCCGCCGTCTCCGGGAGCGGTACACGCTGATTCCCGTCTGCCCGGAGCAGGCCGGCGGACTTCCGACGCCCCGCGCGCCATCTGAGCGCCGGGGCGTCAAAGTCGTCACGGAGGCAGGCCGGGACGTGACCGCGGAATACGAAGCTGGCGCTGCCTTCGCCGTGAAGCTGGCAAAGGAGCACGGCTGCGAAGCCGCTCTGCTCAAGGCCCGCAGCCCTTCCTGCGGGAAGAACGAGATTTATGACGGAACCTTCACCCGTACCCTGACCACCGGCCGCGGCGTCACCGCCGAAGCCCTGCTGAAACTCGGCGTGAGGGTCCATACGGAAGAAGAAATCCATTTGCTGATCGACTGAACTCGATTGGAACAATGTTGGAACATGGGATCTCGGCTCCCTCTGAGAGGGAGCTGGCACGGCGTCAGCCGTGACTGAGGGAGAGAGCTTTACCGCACGTATGCACTCAGTTTCATGCATACCATGTCCAACGTCCGCTCCCTCAGTCAGCTTCGCTGACAGCTCCCTCGCCGAGGGAGCCAAGTGAGGGCGGCAATTACTCCACACTGATTTGAGGTAACACCATGCGTTATGACGCCGGAACATGTGATATTGCCGTGATCGGCGCGGGCCACGCCGGAATCGAGGCGGCCCTGGCCGCGGCGCGGCTGGGCTGCGACACGGTCTGCTTTACGCTGCATCTGGACGCGGTGGGCAACATGCCCTGCAACCCGGCCATCGGCGGCACCGGCAAGGGCCACCTGGTGCGGGAGCTGGACGCCCTGGGCGGCGAAATGGCCCGGGCGGCGGACAAGGCCTGCATCCAGTACCGGATGCTGAACCGCGGCAAAGGCCCGGCGGTGCACTCCCTGCGGGCCCAGGCCGACCGGCGGCGCTACCAGAGCGTCATGAAGCACACCCTGGAACTGCAGGAGAATCTGCACCTGAAGCAGACGGAGGTGGTCTCCATCGAGACCGAGAACGGTCATGTCTCCGCCGTGGTCACATCGACCGGCGCCGTCTGGCGCTGCAAAGCCGTGATTATCGCCTCCGGCACCTATCTCCGGGGCCGCACCATCGTGGGTGAGGAGCTGCGGGATTCCGGCCCCGACGGGCTGGCGGCCTCCGGCCCGCTGGCGGAATGCTGCGCCGAGCTGGGCCTTTCCATGCGCCGGTTCAAGACCGGCACGCCGCCCCGCATCAACGCCCGGTCGGTGGATTTCTCCAAGATGGAGATCCAGGTGGGTGACGACGAGATCGAGCCCTTCTCCTTCGAGACCACCGACCCCATCGAAAACCGGGTCACCTGCTGGCTGACCTACACCAACGAGCGCACCCACGCCATCCTGCGGGAGAACCTTGACCGCTGCCCCATGTATTCCGGTGTGATCGAGGGCGTGGGCCCCCGCTACTGCCCCAGCATCGAAACCAAGATCATGACCTTCCCGGACAAGCCCCGGCACCAGCTGTTCCTGGAGCCCATGGGTCTGGACACGGAAGAATTATACTTGCAGGGCTTCTCCTCCTCCATGCCCGAGGACGTGCAGATCGCGGCGGTCCACACGCTGCCCGGTCTGGAGCACGCGGAGCTGACCCGCCCGGCCTACGCCATCGAATACGACTGCGTGGACCCCACAGAGCTCTATCCCACCCTGGAGGCGAAAAAGGTCCCCGGCCTCTACGGCGCGGGGCAGTTCAACGGCTCCAGCGGTTATGAGGAGGCCGCCGTCCAGGGCTTCGTGGCCGGCGTGAACGCCGCGCTGAAGCTTCAGGGCAAAGAGCCCCTGATCCTCCGGCGCTCCGACGGCTACATCGGCACCCTCATCGACGATCTGGTCACCAAGGGCACCAACGAGCCCTACCGCATCATGACCTCCCGGTCGGAATATCGGCTTTTGCACCGGCAGGACAACGCCGACGAGCGACTGATCCACATCGGCCGCAGGATCGGACTGGTCTCGGAGCAGCGGGAGCGAGCCGTGGAGGAAAAATACCGGGCAGTGGCCGCCGAGATGCAGCGGCTGGAGGACACCCACATCCCGCCCTCGGAGGCATTGGCCGCCATGCTGACGGAAAAGGGCACCGTGCCCACCCAGAGCGGCGTCAGTCTGGCAGACCTGCTGCGCAGGCCCCAGCTGCACTACACCGATCTGGCGCCCTTCGACCCCCAGCGCCCGGCGCTGCCCCACGCGGTGACAGAGCAGGCGGAGATCCGCCTGAAATACGCGGGCTACATTCGCCGCCAGCTGAAGCAGGTGGAGGAATTCACCCGGCTGGAGGAGCACCCCCTGCCCGCTGAGCTGGACTACACCCAGATTTCCTGCCTCCGGCTGGAGGCCCGACAGAAGCTGCAGGCCATCCGCCCCGCCAGCATCGGCCAGGCCAGCCGCATTTCCGGGGTCTCCCCGGCGGATGTGGCGGCGCTGATGGTCTATCTGCAGACCGACCACGGAGAAACGCCATGAACTTTACCATCATCCCCGGCTACGATCACCCGGAGACCCTGGGCGAGCTGTTTCAGGAATACACCGACATGCTGGTTCAGGCCGCGCCCAACTTCAAGGGGTATCTGGCCCTGCAGAACTACGACGAGGAGCTCTCTCACCTGCGGGAGAAGTATGAGCGCCTCTACCTGGCCCTGACGCCTGCGGGCGAGGCCGCGGGCTGCATCGCCCTGCACCGACTGGACGACGCGCGCTGCGAGCTCAAGCGCCTTTACGTCCGGCCGCAGTACCGCAAAGACGGTCTCGGCTCGCTCCTGACGGAGCAGCTGCTGGCCGACGCGGTCTCCGCCGGGTATCAAAAAATGCTGCTGGACACCTTCCCCTTCCTGGAGAGCGCCGTGCGCCTCTACCGCCGCCACGGCTTCACGGACGGGGAGCAGTACAACAACAATCCCATTCCCGGGGAAATGATCTTTCTGGAGAAAACGCTATGAAGGTGGTCTTAGGTCTCTCCGGCGGCGTGGACTCCGCCGTCTGCGCCGCCCTGCTTCAGCGGCAGGGCCACGAGGTCGTGGGCCTCTATCTGGAAAACGGCATCTCCGAAACCGGCGTCACCGACGCCCGGGCCGTGGCGGAGCGCTTCGGCATCCCGCTGGACGTGCTGGACATCCGGCAAGCGCTGGAGGCGCAGGTCTGCGCGCCCTTTGAACAGTCTTACCGCCGGGGCGAGACGCCGAACCCCTGCATCCTCTGCAACCCCACGGTGAAATTCAAGGCCCTGCTGGCCCACGCCGACGCCATCGGCGCGGAATGCGTCGCCACCGGGCACTACGCCCGGACGAAGGACGGCGCTCTTTACAAGGGCCGCCCGGCCAACGACCAGAGCTACATGCTCTGCCGCCTGAAACCAGAGCAGGTGCAGCGCCTGCTGCTGCCTCTGGGCGACTATGAAAAAACGGAAGTCCGGGCCTTGGCAGAGGAATTCGGCATCCCCGTGGCGAAAAAGCCCGACAGCATGGAGATCTGCTTCATCCCGGACAAGGATTACGCCGGCTGGATGGCACGGCGCGCGCCTCTGCCCGGCCCCGGGGACTTTGTTCTGGAGGGCCAGGTCATCGGTCAGCACGAGGGCATCTGCCGCTACACCGTGGGCCAGCGCAGGCCCGGTCTCGTGAACGGGCGGAAGGTCTACATCTCCCGCATCCACGCCGACACCAACACCATCGAGCTGGCTTACTGGGACGATCTTTTCAAGACCGAGGTCCGCGCCCGGGACTTCAGCTGGCTCATCGAGCCGCCCACCGTGCCCATTCGCGCCAGCGTCCGGGTCCGGCACACCAAGTGGGAGAACCCCGCCTGCACCGCCGAGATCGTGGGCGACGAGGTTCTCATCCGCTGTGACGAACCGGTGCGCGCACCCGCCCCGGGCCAAAGCGCAGTATTGTACGACAACGACCGGGTCCTCGGCGGCGGCTGGATCATCTGAAATCGCCCTTTTTCCCTCTTTACAAACGCGCCTCCCCGTGGTATACTAAAAACGATAATAATTCTTATTATTGAAATTAGGAGGTGCTAACTGTGGAGACGCGCAAGCGCAGCAAAAAGCGGCAGGCGATTCTGGACGCCCTGCGCGCCACCTGTGAGCACCCCACCGCCGAACAGCTGCACCGGCAGCTGAAGGCGCAGTACCCCGATCTCAGTCTCGGCACCGTGTACCGGAATCTCAGCCTCTTCGCCGATGACGGCGATGCCATCCGCGTGGGCGTCATCCACGGGCAGGAGCACTTCGACTGGCGCACCGATCCCCACGCCCATCTGGTTTGCCGCCGGTGTGAGCGGATTTTCGACGTGGAGCTGCCCCTGGAGGCAGACCGGCTCTGCGCCACGGTGGGAAAGTCCACCGACGCGGAGATCACCGAATGCGCGTTCACGTTCCACGGCGTGTGCGCCGATTGCAGGCAGAAAGCGGAGCACATCTCCGCCTAAGCATACATTCAAAAATTCTTTTACAGGAGGAAATGTAAAATGACAAAATGGGTTTGCAGCGTTTGCGGTTACGTCCATGAGGGCGACACCCCTCCCGAGTTCTGCCCGGTATGTAAGGTTCCCGCCGAGAAGTTTGTGAAACAGGAGGGCGAGATGTCCTGGGCTGCTGAGCACGTGGTCGGCGTCGGCAAGGTCTTCGGTGAGGACGTCCCCGCCGAGGTACGCGAGGAGATCATCGCCGGTCTCCGCTCCAACTTCGAGGGCGAGTGCTCCGAGGTCGGCATGTATCTGGCCATGGGCCGCGTCGCCGCCCGCGAGGGTTATCCCGAGATCGCTCTCTACTGGGAGAAGGCCGCCTACGAAGAGGCTGACCATGCCTCCAGATTCGCCGAGCTGCTGGGCGAGGTCATCACCGCCAGCACCAAGAAGAACCTGCAGATGCGCGTGGACGCCGAGTGCGGCGCCACCCAGGGCAAGACCGATCTGGCCAAGCTCTGCAAGAAGTACAACCTGGACGCCCTGCACGACACCATCCATGAGATGGCCCGTGACGAGGCCCGCCACGGCAAGGCCTTTAAAGGCCTGCTCGAGAGATACTTCAAGTAAGCGATTATGGCAAAATCTCTCGACCAGGTAAAAGAGGAAATGCTTCAATCGGGCCTTGTTGACGAGCGAAAGATTGCGGTTTTTGCCAACGCCAAAAATCTTCCGAACGGCGAATACGGACTTTGTGTTCTGGGTATCAACAAGGGAATCCTGACGGTGAGCGGAGCAAGTTTCTCTCAAGAAATTGACGACAAGCTCTACGAAGTTCAGCTTAATCAGATTACTGACATCAAATCGAGTTCGTTTGTCTTCAATCGCTATGTTCAGTTCACCTATCAGAATTTCCGCTGGAAATTTGCCGATTTTGGCGACGCCAAAAACTTTATCGAGGCTCTGAATGCCGAGTGCGCTGTCTCATAAGAGCAAAGGGGCCTGCTGGAGCGTTACTTCAAGTAAGAAATACCAATCAGGAGGAAATTCAAATGAAATACGTTTGCACCGTTTGCGGTTGGGTTTATGACGAAGAGGAAGCCGGCGTGAAGTGGGAAGATCTGCCCGCTGATTTCGTCTGCGAGCTCTGCGGCGTCGGCAAGGATCAGTTCGAGGCCGAGTAATCCAAATAACGAAAACCGTCCTGCCGAATCCGGCAGGACGGTTTTTGCGTTGGAGACGGTGTTTTTTCAAAATTGAATTTCTAGAGTTTAAGAAACTGCCAATCCAACATGGCTCTCCCTTCGGGAGCGCTGGCACGGCGGGAACTAGCCGTGACTGAGAGGGCTGGCTGCCAGTTATACCGCATTGCGTTTTCTGCGCTCATAGTTTACCCTCTCAGTCATGCCGCTCTGCGGCATGACAGCTCTCCCGGAGGGAGAGCCATGTGGGTGCGGAGCAAAAACCAACATCCGGACGGATATCAATTTCCCGCTCTCCTTTTCGTCTTTTCCCGGTTTTTGCATTGACAGAGGCCGCCGGGATGTGCTATTTTGGAACTGGAAAAATACCCCGCAATTTCAAAGAGATCGGAGGAGCAGACCATGACATTCGGCCAAGCTGTAAAAACCGTATTCGGCAAGTACATCGACTTTGACGGGCGCGCCCGCCGGAGCGAATTCTGGTACTTTACGCTGTTCATTTTCATTCTGGACGCGGTGCTGTGGGCGCTGGGGCACATTGTCAGCGCGAAATTCGGCAACACATTGATGTCGCTCGTTTCCCTGGCCATTCTTCTGCCCAGTCTGGGTGTCTCGGTGCGTCGGCTGCACGACATTGGCAAGGGCGGCTGGTGGATCCTGCTGGAGTTCACGGTCATCGGCATCATCCTGCTGATCTTCTGGTGGGCCCAGGACAGCCAGGACGGCGAAAACGAGTATGGCCCCAACCCCAAGGGCGTCATGGGCCGGAACGAAATCGAGCAGAACGCGAAGCGCTTCCAGAGCGACGAATAATCCCCAAACCAGAAAAAAGCACGCTTTCCAGATCGGAAAGCGTGTTTTGCGTTTTTAATCCAGCAGGTTCGGGTGCTCCGGCCAGGGAATCAGCATCCAGACCGCGGCGATCAGCACCGCAAAGCTTATGGCCATGGGAAAGAGCGTTGCGGAAAGGCCCATGCCCACCAGCTTGATGAGGATGTCCGGCATGAACTTTTCAAACCGATAGGCCCGGATGGCCTGGAGATCTGCCCGGCAAAGCCCCTCGTGGCAGCGCCAGAGGGCTTCGGACAGGCCGATGTTCGCTCCCGTCACCAGCAGCACGGACACGCCGTACATCAGCTGGCCGGCCTTGTTCATCACGTCCATGTTCACCACGCTGATGCTGTAGGGAATCCAGGAGGAGGTGAACAGCAGCAGGATGCCCCACCAGACCACAGCCTTGGAGATCACCTGCACCTGGTGCCACTCGTTGTGGAGATTCACCCACATGATGCCCAGCCAGAAGAAGGACAGGGTGTAGCAGAAGTAGCTGCCCCGCAGCGCCCACATGGCGGCGAAGGACACCTCCGTCGGACGGGGCAGCTCCAGCACCAGAATTGTCATGATGATGGCCAGCACCGCGTCCATAAACGCCGCAAGGCGGTCTTTTTCCATGGTTTATACCTCCGAGGTCCAGACGTCGGAGCCGCTCTCGGCGAGAATCTTGAATTCCTCCTCGGTCAGCAGCTCCCGGTCGGAGCGCTCCTCGTCGGTGGCGGGCGCGTGGCCGTTGTGTCGCAGCCGTCCGCCGGAGCAGAGCTTGTTGTGGCTCAGCTTCCGGGCCACCTTGCCCGCAGGGCCGTCGCCGATGGCATAGGCCGCCAGATGCTTGCCGATGATGTCCGCCAGATCGGTCTTGTCATCCAGATTGGAGACCGTCCCCTCCATGACCAGCAGGCTGCGGCCGTACATGGTCAGGGACATGGGAATCTCGATGTCATACCGGGCGCCGATGTTGATCAAGTCCACAAAGATGTCGCCGGTCTCGTTCATCTCCCGGATGGACTGGACGCGATACTTGTCCAGGAACTCCGTGAAGTCCCGCTGCAGGTAGGGCTTGGCGGGGTGGTCCGGGGAGTAGCCGAAGAGCACCAGGCCCCACTCGGTGAACTCCGCCACGTCGTTTTTCCAGATGCCGTGCATGCAGTGGTGCAGTGCCTCGGCCTCGCTCTCGGAGAGCTGGCCCATCATGCCCAGATCCAGCCAGACCACCTGGCCGTCCCGGATGCGGATGTTGCCGGCGTGGGGGTCGGCCTGGAAGAACAGGTCCTCGGCCCACTGCTTGATGTAGCTGCGGATCAGCTTCTGGCAGATCTCGCTGAGATCGTAGCCTGCGGCCTGCAGGCCCGCGTGGTCGGTGATCTCATAACCGTCGATGAACTCCATGACCAGCACGTTCTTGGTGGTGTATTCGGGGTAGACCACGGGCGCGTAGGCATACTCCATGGGCGCCAGGATCTCCCGGATGCGCTCAATGTTCTTGGCCTCCTGCCGGAAGTCCATCTCCAGCTGGGCCACGCGCCAGGTCTCATCCAGGGCGTTGTTCAGCAGCCACATGATGTCCTCCAGCTGCTTGAGCTTCAGCATCCCCATGGCCCGCTTCAGCAGCCGAATGTCCTGCTCCATGAGCTGATAGCTGTTGGGGCGCTGGATCTTCAGAGCCACGCGGGTGCCGTCCAGGAGCCAGGCCTCATGGACCTGCGCGATGGAGGCGGAGCCCACCGGGATGCCGGCGATGCGCTGGAACACCTGGTTCCAGGGCTTGCCGTATTCCTCGGAGATGATCTCCCGAATCTGCGCGGCGGTAATGGTGGGCGCGTCGTTGCGCAGGGTCTCCAGTGCCTTGCAGTATTCCTTGGGCAGCACCTCCGGGTGCAGACTCAGCAGCTGGCCGGTCTTGATGAAGGCGGTGCCCAGGTCCTTGAACACGGCGCAGACCTTCTCCGGGGTCAGGCCCTGCAGGAGCTTATGCTTGTAGGCGACGGTCAGAATCTCGCCCAGACGCTTGGCGTCGCTGAGGGCTCCGGCCTTCAAGGCTTTGTTGTCCATGGTGGTTCCTCTCTTTTTCTAGAATCAACATGTTACAGTTTATATCCTCAAAGGAAATCCGTCAAGTAAAAAAGGCAGCTGCAAAGCAGCTGCCTTTTTCGATGGGATCAGATTTTGCGCTTGCCGGCCATGTTGGCGGCGTCCTGCCGGGCGATGGCCCGGTGGAGTGCGGCTTCGGCCCGGAGGATGTCCACGCCGTCCCGGCGCTCCAGGCGCTCCCGAGCCCGATGCTCGGCGGCCTCGGCCCGGGGAAGATCGATGTCCTCGGCGTTTTCCGCCGCCCGCACCAGAAGGCTCACCTCGTTCTGCACCACGTTCAGCACGCCGATGCCCACGGCGGTGTAGGCTTTCGTGCCGTCGGCCTTGGTGCTGACGACGACGCCGTCTGTCACCGCGCCCATGAGCGGCGCGTGGTCGGCCAGAATGCCGATGGTGCCGCCGTCCAGCGGGACGATGATCTCCGAGACCTTGTCGTCACAGACCACGCCGCCGGCGGTGACGATCTGCAGATGGATGCGGTCGTCCATGGCTTACACCTCGCGCTTGGCCAGCACCTCGTCGATGGTACCGGCCATCAGGAAGGCCTGCTCCGGCAGATCGTCGCAGTCGCCTGCCAGAATGGCCTGGAAGCCCTTGATGGTCTCCTGCAGCGGGACATACTTGCCCTGCATGCCGGTGAAGTTCTCGGCCACGTGGAAGGGCTGGGACAGGAAGCGCTGGATGCGGCGGGCACGGTTGACCGTGGCGCGGTCCTCCACGCCCAGCTCATCGATGCCCAGCACGGCGATGATGTCCTGCAGGTCCTTATATTTCTGCAGCACCCGCTGCACGGCCCGGGCGGTCTCATAGTGCTCCTTGCCCAGGATGTGGGGCTCCAGAATACGGCTGGTGGAGGCCAGCGGGTCCACAGCGGGATAGATGCCCAGCTCGGAGATGGAGCGGTCCAGAACCGTGGTGGCGTCCAGATGGGCGAAAGCCGTGGCCGGGGCCGGGTCCGTCAGGTCGTCCGCGGGGACGTAGATCGCCTGGACGGAGGTGACAGAGCCGTTGCGGGTGGAGGTGATGCGCTCCTGCAGGGTGCCCATCTCCGTAGCCAGCGTGGGCTGGTAGCCCACGGCGGAAGGCATACGGCCCAACAGGGCCGACACCTCAGAGCCTGCCTGGGTGAAACGGAAAATGTTGTCGATGAACAGCAGCACGTCCAGACCGGACTCGTCGCGGAAGTTCTCCGCAATGGTCAGGCCCGACAGGGGCACGCGGAGACGGGCTCCGGGGGGCTCGTTCATCTGGCCGAAGACCAGCGCCGTCTTGCTGATGACGCCGGACTCGT
>CAMHRJ010000022.1 GCA_946187475.1 uncultured Clostridia bacterium
AAGACTGATGAGCCGGAACTTTCCGAGAAGGAGATGGAGGAAAAGAAAAAGCAGCCGCACTTGCCCTGATGGACGAACTTCAGCGTGGTTGTGATCTGGCTGGAGTGCATGATGATGCGCGGCTCCACCCCCAGCGCGTGGAAGTTCTGCATCAGAAGCTGACTCTGCACGCTGTCGCGGTTGAAGAGGATGATCGGCTGCCCATCCAGCTTTCTCAGGTCCAGCTGCTGCTCCGACGAGAGCGGATGCCCCTCGGAGACGCAGAACAGCAGCCGGTCATCCGCGAGCACGAGGTTGGAAAACTTGTCCACGCTGTACTGCTCCATATTCACCAGACCCACATCCAGCTGCTCATCCTGCACCATCTGACAGGCGCGCACCGAGCCGTATTCCGTCAGCTCCAGATAGATATCCGGGTACTCCTGATGAAAGGCGTCCATCAGCTCCGGGAAATAAACCGCGCTCAGCACCGGCGGTATGCCGAGGCGCACGACGGGACGGTAGCGGCTCGAATCGTGAAACTGCGCCTGCATCTCATCGCTCATCTCCAGCAAACGCACCGCCTGCTCATAAAACGCCTCGCCCTCTTTGGTGAGCTCCAGGCGGTTTTTTGTATAGGAAAAGAGCGTGATGGAAAACTCCTTCTCCAGATCCCGAATGGCGATGGAGACCGCCGGCTGCGTCACGAACAGGAGCTTTGCCGCCTGGGTGATGCTGTGGCAGCGGACGGCCGTGCAGAAATAGCGAAGCTGATTGAGTGTCATACGAATCCCCTCCGATTCTATTATCCCGGATCGGAGGGAAAAAAGCAAGTATTATCATAAATTATTTTTATTGCCGCATGAGTTTCATTAAATCGACAAATGAGCATCGGCACATTACAATGGAGTCAGAAAGGCAGACGCGAGCTGCTCGCGCTGCAAATCGGAACCACTCTGAAATGAAATGGAGGCGTATGTATGAGTGCGGCAACGATTACCCTGCTGTTTTTGCTGTTTGCCATCATCATGTTCGTGACGGAAAAGATCCCGCTGGGGCTCACCAGCATGATCGTCTGCGTCGGTCTGTGCGTGACGGGCGTGCTGGACGTGAAAACCGCGTTTTCCGGCTTCATCGACAGCAACGTCATTCTCTTTGTTGCGATGTTCATCGTCGGCGGCGCGCTGTTTGAAACCGGCATGGCCAACGAGATCGGCGGCATCGTCACGAAGTTTGCCAAGACCGAGCGCGGTCTGATCGTTGCGATCATGGTCATTGTCGGATTGATGAGCGGCGTGCTCAGCAACACCGGCACCGCCGCCGTGCTGATCCCGGTGGTCATCGGCATCGCATCGAAAAGCGGCTTCAAGCGCTCGCGGCTCCTGATGCCGCTGGTGTTCGCCGCGGCCATGGGCGGCAATCTCTCGCTCATCGGCGCGCCGGGCAACATGATCGCCCAGAGCACCCTCGAGCAGATCGGGCTGAAATTCGGCTTCTTCGAGTATGCGATCGTGGGTCTGCCGATCCTCGCGGTGGGCATCCTGTTCTTCGCCACCATCGGCTTCAAGCTCCTGCCGAGCCACGACACCACGGACGGCGACTCGGTCTTCGACGAGCAGCGTGATTTCAGCGCCGTGCCGAAGTGGAAAAAGGTTCTCTCCCTCGTCATTCTGGTGCTGACGCTCCTCGCCATGATCTTCGAGGACAAGATCGGCGTGAAGCTCGCGGTCTCCGGCTGCATCGGCGCGATCCTGCTGATCCTCACGGGCGTCATCTCCGAGAAGGAAGCGCTCAAGAGCATCGACCTCAAAACCATTTTCCTCTTCGGCGGTACGCTCTCTCTGGCCTCTGCCCTGCAGAGCTCCGGCGCCGGTGAGATGATCGCGAACAAGGTCGTCGGTGCGCTGGGCGCCAATCCCTCTCCCCTGCTGCTCACATTCGTGGTGCTCGTGCTCTGCTGCGTCATGACGAACTTCATGTCCAACACTGCCACCACCGCGCTCATGGCTCCCATCTGCCTGTCCATCGCGCAGGGCATGGGCGCCGATCCCCGCGCCGTGCTGATGGCCTGCGTCATCGGCGGCTCCTGCGCCTACGCCACGCCCATCGGCATGCCCGCCAACACCATGGTCGTCGGCGCCGGCAACTATAAATTCATGGACTATGTGAAATCGGGTCTCCCGCTGATCGTGATCGCGCTCATCGTGAGCATGATCATCCTGCCGATTGCATTCCCCTTCTACCCCTGATCTGATTCGATAAGGAGGATCCCAACATGAACAAAGAAGCTATGGTTCAGAAAATGACCGATATGATGGCAAAGTTCGTCGGCTTCACCGGAAAAAAGCTGCCGGACGACGTGATCGCGAAGCTCGAGGAGCTGCGCGCGAAGGAAGACAGCCCGCTGGCGAAGGTCATCTACGATACGATGTTCCGCAACCAGGAGCTGGCCGTGAAGCTCGACCGCCCGTCCTGCCAGGACACCGGCGTGCTGCAGTTCTGGGTCAAGTGCGGCACTGGCTTCCCGCTCATCAACGAGCTGGAGGGGCTGCTGAAGGACGCCGTCGTAAAGGCGACCTTCGCCACGCCGCTGCGCCACAACAGCGTGGAGACTTTTGACGAGTACAACACCGGCAAGAACGTCGGCAAGGGCACCCCGACCGTCTGGTGGGACATCGTTCCCAACTGGGACGGCTGCGAGATCTACACCTACATGGCCGGCGGCGGCTGCACACTGCCCGGCAACGCCACGGTGCTCATGCCCGGCGAGGGCTATGAGGGCGTGACAAAGTTCGTCCTCGACCGCATGACGAGCTACGGGCTCAACGCCTGCCCGCCGCTGCTGGTGGGCGTGGGCGTCGCCACCTCGGTGGAGACTGCGGCGCTGCTCTCAAAGAAGGCGCTCATGCGTCCCATCGGCTCTCACAGCGAGAACGAGCGCGCCGCCAAGATGGAAAAGCTCCTGGAGGACGGCATCAACGCCATCGGCATCGGCCCGCAGGGCATGGGCGGCAAATACACCGTCATGGGCGTGCACATCGAGAACACGGCGCGCCACCCCTCGGCCATCGGTGTGGCGGTGAACGTGGGCTGCTGGAGCCACCGCCGCGGGCATATCATCTTCGACAAGGACCTCAACTACACCATCACCACCCACACGGGCTGCGAGCTCTGAAAAGGAGGCGACTGACATGGTAACCTATCAGGACGGAAAGAAAATCCTCGTAACGCCGATCTCCGCCGAGGACTTGAAGGACATCCACATCGGCGACATCATCTATCTCAGCGGAAGTCTGACCACCTGCCGTGATGTGGCGCACCGCCGCGTCGTGGAGGAGGGCCGCGAGATCCCCGTGGACGTGCGCAACAACGCCATTCTCCACGCCGGGCCGATCATCCGCCCGCTGGAGAACGACAAATTCGAGATGGTCTCCGTCGGCCCGACGACATCCATGCGCATGGAGAAGTTCGAGTATGAATTCGTGAAGACCACCGGCGTGCGCGTCATCGTCGGCAAGGGCGGCATGAAGGAAAACACCGCCAATGCCTGCAGGGATTTCGGCTGCATCCACTGCGTCATCCCCGCCGGCAACGCCGTCGTGGCGGCCTGCTGCGTGGAGGAGATCGAGTGCGCGGAGTGGCGCGATCTCGGCATGCCGGAGACGCTCTGGAACTGCCGGGTCAAGGAGTTCGGCCCGCTGATCGTCTCCATCGACGCGGAGGGGCGCAACTACTTCGAGGAGAAGAAGATCGAGTACAACGAACGCAAGGAAGCGCAGATCGCAAAGATCAGCGCGCAGGTCGGATTCATCAAATAAGCTTTTTGGGCCGCCCCGGTCAAGGGATTTTGGGCCTGCCTGAACAAAAGGAGCGTATTTGTTCAGCCCGAATCGCCGGGCTTTCAGCAATGATTCCTCTCTCTGCTGCATCGGCGCGGAATGCACTCTGGCCGATGTGCCGGAAAAGCTGAACAAGGGCTATTCCGCCGAGGAGACCAGAAAGCAGTACCTGCGGCTGAATGCAATCGCTATCCGGCACTGCGATCTGCTCCGGAATTCTTATTTCTTTCGGCTGAGCGGGATTTGGTGCTCGCAGGGCACCTTGGTCTGGCAGAGGCCGCAGCCGTAGCGGGGGTGATGCACCATGCCCTGCACCTTCTGGTAGAGGCCGCATTTGATGTGGCTCTTCCCTTTTTCCAGACTGATGGCGTGCACCGGACAGCGTCTGACGCAGGCGCCGCAGCGGATGCAGTAATCGTAAATGCCGGTGTAGGGTCTCTCGTCCGCCTCCAGGGGCGCGGTGACGATGACGCTGGCAAAGCGGCCAGCGATGCCCCGCTGGGTGATCATGCCCTTGGACAGGGCGAAGGTGCCGAGCCCGCAGACATAGGCCGCGTGACGCTCGGACCAGCGGCTGCCGAAGGTCTTGGCGGTCATCTCCGGATAGCCCTCGATGCCCTTGCCGGCGGTGACCCGTTGGAAGCGCGGGTCGATGGCCGGGGTGCAGGCCTCGAAGCCCTGGGCCCGGAACCAGTCGCAGAGGGCCTGGGAATAGGCGTTGATGAAGTCCTGTCCCTCGAAGCGGGCGTAGACCCAGAGCTTGGAGGCGTTTTTCTTCCGGGCACGGTTGCTCTCCAGCACCGCCTCGCTCATGGGGAAAAACAGCGACACGATGCTCTTGGCCCCGGGGAGCCATTCCTCCGGGCTCATGTGCCAGGGACCGATGACGCCCGGCTCCTTATACTTCTCAAAGAGGGCGTCGTCCGCCGCGCCGAAGCCGATGATCGGCTCGTCGAACATGGCGGTTCCCACATACTTCTTCTGGATCTTGTCCGTGGGGCGCAGAACATTGCCGGGGACCTCCGAGAACAGTTCCGCGCAGCGGGCTTCGATCTGCTGATGGTTCATGGTTCTCCCTCCATTTCCGTTCGCATCTTCTGCATACAGTCTGCCAGCGTCAGGCGCTGCAGCTCCCGCTCCGCCTGCTGCTCGATGTCCCGAAAGACGTCTGTCAGCACCGGGCGAATGTGCCGGCCCACGACGCAGCGGTCGCTGGGGTTCTGGTGCAGATCGAAGACATGCACCCGGTCGGTCTCCGCAATGGCCCGACAGACCCGAAGCAGAGGCAAATCCTCCGGCGGCACCAGCAGCCGGAAACCGCCCACGCCCCGCTGGCTTTCGATGACGCCCTGCTTTTTGAGCAGCAGCGCCAGCCTGCGGATATGGCTGGCGTTCGTCCCCACGCTGCGGGCGATCTGCTCCGAGGTCATGGGCGTTTTCGCCCCGGCGATCAGGATCAGCATGTGGATGGCCGACGAAAATCTCGTGTCCGTCATTTTGTCTTCTCGTAGGAGATGATGTAGTGCACGTTCTCCGGCAGGGCCAGCCCGGGGTCCGCGTCGAAGAAGCGGCCCTCGTGGCCGTTTTCCTGCATGGTGAGGTCGAAGTGGCACAGGAAGATGCCCACGTCCACCTTCTGAATGTCGCCGAGAGGGCTTTCCTTCATGGACTGCGCCTCGTAGAAGTGGACGGTATTGCCGCAGACAACAGCGCGCCAGGGCTGCCTGTTGGTGGCGGAGGGCGCCCAGCGGGCCAGCTCCAGTGCCTCGGCAAAGTCGCCAGACTGTTCTTTCGAGAGGGCGGTCCCATAAGTGCCGTCGAAAAACAGAGCTTCAAAGGTCAGCCGCTCGTCGGCCTTCAGGCCCTTGCGCATGAGATTGTCGCGGATGGTGCGCTTCGCCGCGGGATAGCCCACCGGGCTGGCCGCGGGCATGACCTCGCCCGGCTGCACCTCCAGGGCCTTTTCCACCGCAGCGCGGCTGAGAGAGGCCGCCAGGATCACGGTGCCGACGCCCAGGCTGGCGGCATAGAGGCAGGCAGTCTCAAAGCTGTAGCCCCAGGCGATCTCAAAGTGGGGTTCCTGCTTCACCTTCGCCGCGAGATAGGCCTCCGCCCCGGCGATAACCGGGCTGGAGAGGCCGTGCTCCCTGGAGTCCAGCAGGCGGAATTCCACCGGAACGCCGAAGGGGTTTTCCAGCGTCTGCACAAAGGTCTCCAGCGCGGCCCGGTCCTCCGGGCGCAGCGGCCTGCCGTCGAAGGACCGGACGCTCTTTCTCTTTCGAATCATCTCTTTTGCGGGGAACTGCATGGGGATGCTCCTTTCCGAGTTGTATCAGTGATAGATACATTCTATCGTATCCTCCAGAAATTGTCAATCAGAAACAGGGCTGGTTCCACGGCTTTGGAGGCTCATTCGCTGACACCGGCGGCGGGAGGACAAAAAATGCCCGTTTTTTTCCGCGTTGCATTGACAAACGACGGTCGCGGGGCTAAAATAAACTAGATGAGCAAAGACGCTCCTGACAAGGGGTGTCTTTGCCCTTTTTTATGCTGAAAAGGAGGTTTCCATCATGTGTGGAATCGTTGGATTTACCGGCGCGCGCCAGACCGCGCCCCTGCTGCTGGAGGGACTGAAGCGGCTGGAATACCGGGGCTATGACTCTGCGGGCATCGCCGTCATGGGCGATCAGGTCATCCGGGTGGAGAAGGTCAGCGGCAAGGTGCAGAAGCTCTCGGACAAGACAAAAGCCGGGGCGGACGTGCCCGGCTGTACCGGCATCGGCCATACCCGCTGGGCCACCCACGGCGCGCCCACGGACCTCAACGCCCATCCCCACCTCTCCAACGACGGGCGCTTCGCCGTGGTGCACAACGGCATCATCGAGAATTTCGCGGAGCTCCGGGAGGAGCTCATCGCCGCGGGCTACACCTTCCAGAGCGAGACAGACACCGAGGTCATCGTCCACCTGCTGGAGAGCTTCGACGGCGGCGATCTCAAAACCACGGTCATGCGCACGGTGGCCCGGCTGGAGGGCTCCTACGCCCTGGGCGTCCTCTGCTCCGACCATCCGGACACCCTCTACGCCGTCAAGGAGGCCAGCCCCCTGATCCTGGGCGTGGGCATCGGAGAAAACTACTTCGCCTCCGACGTGACCGCCCTGGTGTCCTATACAAAGAACGCCATCTATCTGGACGACGGCGACTTTGCCGAGCTGACCCCCGAGGGCATCACGGTCTTTGACAGCACCGGCCGGAAGATCGAAAAGCCTGTCAGCCGCATCACCTGGACCGTGGAGGCCGCGGAAAAGGGCGGCTACGACCACTTCATGCTCAAGGAGATCATGGAGCAGCCGGCGGCAGTCCGGGCCGCCATCGCGCCCAGAGTGAAGGACGGCGAAGTGCATCTGGACGAATTTGACCTGAGCCCGGAGGAGCTGCAGCAGTTCAACAAGATCGTCATCACCGCCTGCGGCAGCGCCTATTATGCCGGCTGTGCCGCCAAGTACGCGCTGGAGTCTCTCTGCCGGATTCCCACGGAGGTGGTGCTGGCCAGCGAGCTGCGCTACGGCGAGCCCCTGATTGACGCCCATACCCTTCTCATCGTCATCAGCCAGTCCGGCGAGACGGCGGACACCATCGCCGCCATGAAGGAATGCCGTGCCCGGGGCGCCAAGGCCCTGGCCATCGTGAACGTGGTGGAGAGCACCATCGCGAAGCTGGCGGACTGGACGCTCTACACCTGGGCCGGGCCGGAGATCGCCGTGGCCACCACCAAGGGCTACACCACCCAGCTGGCGGTGCTGTTTCTGCTGGCCATGTTCATGGGCCGGAAGCTGGGCACCCTGGACGACGAGCGCTATCCGGCGCTGCTGTACGACATGCTGCGGCTGCCGAAGCTGATCCAAAACGCCATCGACTTAAACCACGGCATCCCGGCGCTGGCGAAGAAGTATCACCAGTCCCCGTCCCTGTTCTTCATCGGGCGGAACACCGACTGGGCAGTGGCTCTGGAGGGCGCGCTGAAGATGAAGGAGATTTCCTACATCCACGCCGAGAGCTACGCCGCCGGCGAGCTGAAGCACGGCACCATCGCCCTCATCGAGGAGGGGACGCCGGTCATCGCCGTCTGCTGCAACGAGGCGCTGGTGGATAAGACCATCAGCAACATCGTGGAGGTGAAGGCCCGGGGCGCGAGAGTGCTGGCCGTGGCCCTGCGGGGGAATCACAAGATCGTCTCTCAGGCCAACGACGTAATCTTCATCCCCTCCATCGACACCCTCTTCTCGCCCATCCTCGCGGTGATCCCCATGCAGCTGCTGGCCTACCACGTAGCCAAGGAAAACGGCTGCGACATCGACAAGCCCAAGAACCTGGCCAAATCCGTCACCGTGGAGTAAAATTTCCCTTGCGCAGGGAAACCTTCTGCATTAAAATGGAAAACAGTAAAAACAGGAAAGGAGCGATGGGACGTGAACTATACGCCGGATGAAGTCCTGCAATACATCGCAGAGGAAGACGTGAAGTTCGTCCGCATGGCCTTTTGTGACATTTACGGCAGGCAGCGCAACGTGGCCATCATGGCCAGCGAGCTGCCCCGGGCCTTTGAGCACGGCATCGCCTTTGACGCCTCGGCCGTGAAGGGCTTCGACATGGACGTGCGGTCCGATCTCTTTCTCCGCCCCAACGCGGACACCCTCCGGGCGCTGCCCTGGCGGCCCCAGATCGGCCGGGTGGCCCACATGTTCTGCGACATTGTCCACCCGGACGGCACGCCCTTCGAGGCGGACACCCGGACGCTGCTGCGCGCGGCGGTGGAGCAGGCCAACCGGGCGGGCTACGCCTTCCGGTTCGGCACGGAGATGGAGTTTTATCTCTTTTTGCTGGACGATCAGGGCAATCCCACCCGCACGCCCTTCGACCGGGCGGGCTACATGGACGTGGCCCCGGAGGACAAGGGCGAGAACGTCCGCCGGGAGATCTGTCTCACGCTGGAGCAGATGGGCATCTACCCGGAGAGCTCCCACCACGAGAGCGGCCCGGGCCAGAACGAGATCGATTTCCGTTACGCGGACCCGGTCTCGGCGGCGGACAACGCCATTCTCTTCCGCAGCGTGGTGAAGGCGGTGGCGGCCCAGAACGGTCTCTGCGCCGACTTTTCGCCCCGGCCGCTGCCGGACCACGACGGAAACGGCATGCACATCAACCTCTCCGCCAGCCGAAACGGCGAGCCTCTGCCGCCCAAGGTGCTGATTCCGGGGCTTCTGAACCGGGCCAGGGACATGACACTGTTTTTGAACCCGGATGAGCAGTCCTATCTGCGTCTGGGCCGGGACAAGGCCCCGCGGTACGTCTCCTGGTCGGAGGAAAACCGCTCCCAGCTGCTGCGTCTGCCCGCAGCAGGCGGCGAATACCGCCGGGTGGAGCTGCGCTCCCCGGACTCCATGACGAACCCCTATCTGGCCTTCGCGCTGATGATCCACGCCTGCCTGGAGGGCATCCGGGAGGGCCTTCCCCTGCCGGAGCCGGCGAACTTCAACGCCCTGAGCGCGCCCCAGTCCCAGACCCGGCAGCTGAGTCTGCTGCCCTCCACCCTGGCGGAGGCAAAAGCCGCGGCCCAGGAAAGCCCCTTCAGGTGCCCGGCCGGATTCTGGAGCGGTATCTCTAAAAAAAATATCCCCAAAGGAAAGGAGGGAACGGCTTGGTATTTCAGGCAAACCCCTACAGCGTCCTGCTGATCTCCGCCTCGGAAAAACTGAATACCGCCGTCCTCCCGCTCTTTCCGGGGTCGGATTTCTGGCCGGTGACCACGGTGGGCTCCCTGAGCCGGGCCAGGCGCCTGCTGCTGCAGCAGAGCTATGATCTCGTGGTGGTGAACGCCCCGCTGCCTGACGGCATGGGCACGGACTTTGCCATGAAGCTCTGTCGGGAGTCGGACGCCGCCGTGGCCCTGCTGATTCGCAGCGAGCTCTACGAGGAGGTCAATGCCCAGGCCCTGCCCTCCGGTCTGGTGGTGGTCTCCAAGCCCACCAACTCCCAGCTGCTGACCCAGGTGATCCGCGCCCTGTGCGCCATGCGGGAGCGTCTGCGGTCCATGCGGGAGAAGCAGACCACCGTAGAGGAAAAGATGGAGGAGATTCGCCGGATGAACCGGGCCAAGTGGCTGCTGATCCAGCGGGAAGGCCTCACGGAACAGGAGGCCCACCAGCGCATCCTCCGCACGGCCATGGAGCGCCACATCAGCAAAGCCGCTCTGGTGGAGGAAATCCTGAAACAATCCGGTGAAACATAAAAAACCGCTCTCACAGAGAGCGGTTTTTTGCTGCAATTCGGTTCACACGAGGTTGGTATAGCCCATCAGGAACCGGTCCACCTCCACGGCGCAGGCCCGGCCCTCGGCGATGGCGTGGACCACCAGAGACTGGCCCCGGTGCATGTCACCGGCGGTGAAGATGTGGGGCACGCTGGTCTGGAAATGGCCCTTCTCGGTCTTGACGGTGCGCTCCCGTTCCACGCCGAAGGCCTCACACACGTCTGCCCGGCAGCCGGCAAAGCCCGTGGCGCCGATGAGCAGGTCGCAGGCCATCTCCTCCCCCGTCTTGGTGACGATGGCGGTGAGATTTCCCATCGCGTCCGTTTTCAGGGCGGCGACGCTCTGGCCGAAGACTCTGGGGTCAGCGCCGAACCTGGCCTCCGCCTCCTGCTGGGCGTAGTCCTGGGGGAGGCTGCCGTTCACGAGATAGTCCTCCCGGCCCCGGCGCACCAGCTGGGTGACGCTTGCGCAGCCCTGACGGATGCTGGTGGCGACGCAGTCGCTGGCGGTGTTGCCCGTGCCGATGATGACGACATGGCGTCCCTCGGCGGTGGGCACGGCGGATTCCGCGCCGAACTGCTGCCGGTCCACGGCGGCATGGAGAAAGTCCATGGCGTAGTATACGCCGCGGACGCCGGAGGTGTCCACGCCGATGGCCCGTGGCTCCTCGCTGCCGCAGCAGAGCACCACGGCATCATATTCCCGGCTGAGGCGCTGGGCGATCTCCGGGTCGGAGGCGTCCACCCCGGTGACGAAGGTGACGCCCTCGTCGGTCATGAGATCGATGCGCCGCTGGACCACGGTCTTCGGCAGCTTCATGTTGGGGATGCCGTAGGTGAGGATGCCGCCGGCCCGGGGATGCTTTTCGATGACGGTGACGCTGTGGCCCCGGTGGTTCAGCTGGTCCGCCACGGCCAGACCCGAGGGGCCGGAGCCGATGACCGCCACCTGCTTGCGGGAGGCGTGGTCGGTGAAGCGGGGCTTCATATCGCCGTGCTGGAAGGCATGCTCGATGATGGCCCGCTCGTTGTCGTGGACCGTCACCGGCGCGTCATAGAGTCCGCAGGTGCAGGCCTGCTCGCAGAAGGCGGGGCAGACCCGGCCGGTGAACTCCGGGAAGTTGTTGGTTTTCAAAAGTCGGGCCAGGGCATGGCTGTAGTTGCCGTCCATGACCATGTCGTTCCACTCGGGGATGAGGTTGTGCAGCGGGCAGCCCAGCTGCTTTCCCTCAAACTGCACCCCCGCCTGGCAGAAGGGGACGCCGCAGTTCATGCACCGGGCGCCCTGCTCCCGGCGCACGGCGTCGGGGGCGGGGATGTGGAACTCCTCCCAGTCCTTGATGCGCTCCAGCGGAGGGCGCAGGCCGTTTTCACAGCGGTCGTATTCCAGAAATCCGGTGGGTTTTCCCATGATGTGCCCTCCTTTCAGTGATTCACAGCCTGGGCGAAGGCCGCGATCTCGGCTTCCTCCCGGCTCTTGCCCTGAGACTGGAACGCGGCGATGGCCTCCACCATCCTGGCGTAGTCCTTGGGGATGATCTTCTTAAACGCGGGGATATAGGCATCGAAGTCGGCGAGGATGCGCTTTGCCTTCTCCGAGCCGGTCTCTTTGGCGTGCTGCGTGAGCAGGCCGCGCAGCTGGTCGACGTCCTCCCGCTCCGAGAGGGTGGACATGACGAGACCGGTTTTGTTCAGACGGGTGTAGAGGTCGTGGGCCTCGTCCAGGACATAGACCACGCCGCCGGACATGCCCGCTGCGAAGTTCTTGCCGGTGGTGCCCAGGATGACGGCCACGCCGCCGGTCATATACTCACAGCCGTGGTCGCCCACGCCTTCCACCACGGCAGTGGCGCCGGAATTGCGCACGCAGAAGCGCTCACCCGCCACGCCGGCGATGAAGGCGCTGCCGCTGGTGGCGCCATAGAGGGCCACGTTGCCGACGATGATGTTTTCGTCCGCCCGGAAGGTGCTGCCCTTCGGGGGAGAGACCACCAGCTTGCCGCCGGAAAGGCCCTTGCCGAAGCCGTCGTTGCTGTCGCCCTCCAGTCGGAGGGTGAGGCCCCGGGGGATGAAGGCGCCGAAGGACTGTCCGCCGCCGCCGTGGCAGGTGATGACGTAGCTGTCCTCAGGCAGGCTTTCGCCGCAGGCGCGGGTGATCTCGGAGCCGAAGAGGGTGCCGAAAGCCCGGTCCGTGCTGGAGACTTCAAGCTCCAGCTTGCCCTTTTTCGTGGTTTTGAGACTCTTGCCCAGCTTTTTCATAAGCACGGCACAGTCCTTGGTCTCCTCCAGCTTGAAGTTATACACCGCCTCCGGCGCGAAGTGGGGCACTTCCTCGCCGTAGGGGTTCACCAGCAGGGTCGAGAGATCCACGGTCTCCGCCCGGTGGGTGATGCGCTTCTGGCGCACCTGGAGCAGATCGCTGCGGCCCACCAGCTCGTCCACCGTGCGCACGCCGGCGGCAGCCATGAATTCCCGCAGCTCCTGGGCCACGAAGCGCATGAAGTTCATGACGTATTCGGGCTTGCCCGCGAAACGCTCCCGCAGCTTGGGGTTCTGGGTGGCCACGCCCACGGGGCAGGTGTCCAGATTGCAGACCCGCATCATGCAGCAGCCCAGGGTCACCAGCGGCGCCGTGGCGAAGCCGAATTCCTCCGCGCCCAGCATGCAGGCCACGGCCACGTCCCGGCCGGTCATGAGCTTGCCGTCGGTTTCGATGACCACCTGCTCCCGCAGGCCGTTTTTCACCAGGGTCTGGTGGGCCTCCGCCACGCCCAGCTCCCAGGGGAGGCCGGCGTCGTGGATGGAGGATCCCGGGGCCGCGCCGGTGCCGCCGTCATAGCCGGAGATCAGCACCACCTGGGCGCCGGCCTTGGCCACGCCGCAGGCGATGGTGCCCACGCCGGCCTCGGACACCAGCTTCACGCTGATGCGGGCATGGCGGTTGGCGTTTTTCAGATCGAAGATCAGCTGGGCCAGATCCTCAATGGAATAGATATCGTGATGGGGCGGCGGACTCACCAGAGAGACGCCGGGGGTGGAATATCGGGTCTTGGCGATCCAGGGGTAGACCTTGCTGCCGGGCAGATGTCCGCCCTCGCCGGGCTTGGCACCCTGGGCCATCTTGATCTGCAGCTCCTGGGCGCTGTTGAGGTACGCGCTGGTGACGCCGAAGCGGCCGGAGGCGATCTGCTTGATGGCGGAGCAGCGCAGGGGGTCACTCAGGCGCTCGGGTTTTTCGCCGCCCTCGCCGGAGTTGGACTTGCCGCCCAGGGTGTTCATGGCCACCGCCAGACACTCGTGGGCCTCCTGAGAGATGGAGCCATAGCTCATGGCGCCGGTCTTGAAGCGCTTCACGATGGACTCCACGGGCTCCACCTCGTCCATGGGGACGCCGCCGTTGGGGTCCTGTTTCACGTCCAGCAGGCCCCGCAGGGTGTGGGGGACCTCCAGATTGTCCACCCGGGCGGTGTACTGCTTGAAGGCCTCATAGTCGCCCTCCCAGGCTGCCTTCTGCAGCAGCTTGATGGTGAGGGGGTTATACATATGATCTTCGCCGTGGCCGCCGGAGCGGAGCTTGTGGCTGCCCACGGAGTTCAGGGTGGTGTCGATGCCGAGACCCAGAGGCTCAAAGGCCTGGTCGTGCTTCCACTCCACGCCCTCGCCGATCTCCTCCATGCCGATGCCCTCCACCCGGCTGGTGGTGCCGGTGAAGTACCGGTCGATGACCGCGCGGCTGATGCCCACGCACTCGAAGATCTGGGCGCCCTGATAGGACTGGATGGTGGAGATGCCCATCTTGGAGGCAATCTTCACGATGCCGCTCAAAACCGCCCGGTTGTAGTCGTCGATGGCGGCGCCGGAGTCCTTGTCCAGCATGTCCAGTGAGATGAGCTCCTCGATGCACTCCTGGGCCAGATAGGGATTGATGGCCTGGGCGCCGTAGCCCAGCAGCGCGGCAAAATGGTGCACGGTGCGCGGCTCCGCGCTCTCCAGGATCAGGGACACCGCCGTGCGCTTTTTGGAGCGCACCAGATATTTCTGCACCGCTGAGACCGCCAGCAGCGACGGGATGGCCACGTGGTTTTCGTCCACGCCCCGGTCGGAGAGGATCAGGATGTTGGCACCCTTCTGGTAGGCCCGGTCGCAGGCCACGAACAGCCGCTCCACCGCCTGCTCCAGAGGCGTGCGCTTATAGTACAGGAGGCTGATGGTCTCCACATGGAACTGCTTTTCCTCCATGTGGCGGATCTTCATCAGGTCCACACTGGTGAGGATGGGGTTTTTGATCTGCAGGACGCTGCAGTTTTCCGCCCGTTCCTCAAGGAGGTTGCCGTCGGCGCCCAGATAGACCGCCGTGTCCGTGACCAGCTTTTCCCGGATGGCGTCGATGGGCGGGTTCGTCACCTGAGCAAAGAGCTGCTTGAAGTAGCTGAACAGGGGCTGCCGGGCTTCGGAGAGGACGGCCAGGGGGATGTCCGTACCCATGGCGGCGATGGGCTCGGCGCCGTTTTTCGCCATGGGGATGATGGCCTCCTTGACCTCCTCATAGGTGTAGCCGAAGGCCTTGTAAAGCTTGTCGCGCTGCTCCTGGGTGTGAGCAGGGGGCTTGTGGTTCGGGATGGGCAGATCCTCCAGATGGACCAGGTGCTGGTCCAGCCACTCGCCGTAGGGGCTCTGGGCGGCGTAGCGCTCCTTGAGATCATCGTCGCCGATGAGGCGCTGCTGCTTGGTGTCCACCAGCAGCATCCGCCCGGGTTGGAGGCGGGATTTGCGCAGGATATTCTCCGCCGGGAGGTCCAGCACGCCCACCTCGGAGGAGAGGATGAGATAATCATCCTTGGTCTGGTACCAGCGGCAGGGGCGCAGACCGTTCCGGTCCAGCACCGCGCCCACGGTATCACCGTCGGAAAAGACGATGGCCGCAGGGCCGTCCCAGGCCTCCATCATGGTGGCGTAATAGGAATAGAAATCCCGCTTCGTCTGGGACATTTTGCGGTCGTTTGCCCACGGCTCCGGCACCGTCATCATGACGGCCTGCGGCAGCTCGATGCCGTTCATCATGAGAAATTCAAGCGTATTGTCGAGCATGGCGGAGTCCGAGCCGCGCGCGTCGATCACGGGGAGGATGCGGTCCATATCCTCGCCGGAGAAAACGGGAGAGTGCATCGTCTCCTCGCGGGCGAGCATGCGGTCGGCGTTGCCGCGGATGGTGTTGATCTCGCCGTTGTGCATGATCAGACGGTTCGGGTGCGCCCGCTCCCAGCTGGGATTCGTGTTGGTGGAAAAGCGGGAGTGCACCATGGCCATGGCGCTCTCACACTCGGGATCCTGCAGATCCTGATAGAACGCGCGCAGCTGGTTTACCAGGAACATGCCCTTATAAACCACTGTGCGGCTCGAGAAGGAGACGATATAGGTGCCGATGTCGCTCTGCTCGAACTCGCGCCGGATGATATAGAGCAGGCGGTCGAACTCCAGTCCCTCGGCGACGTGCTCCGGCTTTTTCACGAAGCACTGCCGGATCGCGGGCATGGCGCGCCGCGCCGTCTCGCCCAGCACCTCCGGATCGACCGGCACCTCGCGCCAGCCGAGAAACTCCACGCCGTGGCGCTGCACGATGATCTCGAGCATCTTCTTCGCCTGCAGGCGCGTGAGCGTGTCCTG